>JAUMZX010000031.1 GCA_030527905.1 Cardiobacteriaceae bacterium | reverse complement strand
GTTGTGGATGTCGGGGTAATGTAAGCGGTTTGGGGACCTTTTGCAAAGGTCTCAAGTTGCTAGTTTATCTTCCACCAGTTTCTTCTTATCTCTCACACTCTGTGTCGCGTCCCTTCCTTCCCGCTCTTCTCTCTCCTTACTTAATTTCTCCAACATCTCTATGTTTCTCGCAAACACATCGTAAGATACCGCATTCCCTTTTGGTGTCGCATATTCCAAATAAAGATTATTATCCGTTGATACTAAAAACTGTGGCACCCGTAATTTCTTCGCTAAATAATCTAAATCTAACGGTGTCAGTAATCTCCTTTCTTGCAAGGATTTCTCTTCCTGTGTCATATCATCTTGACTATCCGCTATTCGTCCATCCAAATGGTAGTTCTGATTCGATTGCTCTGAATTACTTGCTATCAATATCCCTTGACCACCCACAACATATAGCCAAACGTAACGAAAATCCTGATGCACCGTATTCAACAGATAAATCAAATCTATGGGACGCATATGATGTATTTGCACCCATTGTTGTAATACGCCATCTGTTTTTAAACGTGTCTTCACCAATTGATAAAACTCACGATTATACAAGTTGGCTGCACCAGAAAACCAAATACTAGTGATCTCCATACTGATAAGATCATAATGTTTGTTTTGTGTCAGTAAGTAATTACGACCATCCGTGTAATACATAGCAACATTGCTTCCTTGAGATATTAATCCATTAATGTTCCCAAAATATTGATCCGCTAATGTAACTATATCTGGTGATATCTCTGCTATATCCATTTGCTTAAAGCCATATTCACGCAATGTATGTGCAGAGTTCCCCGTCCCATAGCCTATTACTAACACATTATCTCTTTTGGGTTGATGTAATAACGGAACTTGCGCAAATGCTTTTTGTGCTTCAACCTCCCCTTGGTTATTTCCCTGAAATTTTCCATTCGTCAAAAGCGTCAGAAGTGTAGTCTCTTCTTTGTTCTCTTCTTTAATTGTATCCTGATGTACTGTAGTAAGCCCTCCTTGAATACTTTCTCGTGCATCAATCGCCTCACCATGATTCGTCGGTGCAAAATATACGTTTGCTCCCGTCGCAATCCTACTAAAATTCCATTGTGCCGGATAAACCCATAAAGCAAATATAGCACTTACCATCGTTGCAATCGTGGTTATACGTAATATTCTTACGTCATTTTTGAATGCTTGTATCCACGCGTTACGACTCACACAGATCATATATACGGCTAATATCAATGAGAGTCCCGCTAAACTTAACAGTAGTCGATTCGACCCCCACCAATTCAAAAACACAAATCCAGCCAATAAAACACCTATAATATTGCCCAATGTGTTGTATAAGCTGGCAATACCTAACCCTGTCCCTTCTCCACGATGTTTCAACCAATTAGAAGCTAATGCCATCGTTGCTGGATATCCTAAGCCAATAAAGATTGCCGCTGGCATCATGATTATGGCACACACACCTCCTCTAATCAGCTCGCGAGCTAGAAAATCTAGATGTTGATATTCTTGCATAGGTCCAAAAGAAGCAAGATATTCTGTTAGTCCTTCCCATTGAAACGCAGAAATCATTATGCTAAAAAAGATACCTAGCTGCGCTAGAGAAACAATTGCTGGGTCTGTAAGTAAGTAACGCAATTTGTTATATGCAATAGATCCTAATCCTAACCCTATGAGAAAGGTTGCTAGCATCAGTCCAAAAGCATAAACACTGTTTCCTGCCACAATCGACAGCATATGCATGTTGACAACTTCTAGTGCTAACGTCACAACACCTCCAACACTCACAACGAGTAAGCTCGCTATCCCAAGACGACGCTTCTGCCTTGGTTCTTGTGCTCGCAATGTCATGTAGCCTTTTACTTCCGTTTCTTTTAGGTTTGTTTCTATGCCGTTTAAGCTTATTACCGTATCTGGTATTTTCAATGTCTTTAGCTTATCTATGGCATAAAGCGCTATCATCAAACTAAGTAATGCCGCTAAACGTGTTGCACTCAACAACCCAAGTATTGGCAATATCACATACGCGCCTAGTAATGCACCAAAACCGGCTCCGAAAATATTGGCAGTATAGAGTCTAGCAATGATATTCCCTCGTCCTGGCAGGTAACCACGTAAAAACTTGAACATAAGCGGCAAGGTAGTCCCCATTAGTATCGTTGGGATGCCTAGCACAATTACCCCAAGTAATACGCGCCACAACGTCAATACAGGTGCATCGGGACGTATATCTGTTGCAAGCCCTACATAAAGGTATTCTGTGATTTTAAATAGACTCGGTGTTGCTAACGCATAAAGACCAATTGCGGCTTCAAACAAGGCGTAGTACTTTAAGGGGGAACGTACACGATCTGCAATAATCCCTCCCAACCATGCGCCTAGCGCCATTCCTCCCATATAGGTTGCCATAACGGTATACGCAGCAAGGGCTGTACCACCAAAAATAACGCCTAAATGTTTGGCAAAAATAACTTCATAAAGTAAACCAGCAAAACCGGAGCAGACAAATAAACCTAAAACCCAGCGCATCGGCGCTTTATCCTCTACTTCGCTTTTTTCCTTAACATTTAATGATTCTAGCCACTCTGATTCTGTTGGTGCTGGTAAGTGCCAAACGGTTCGTACAAAAGTCGCAAATCCCCATACCGCAGATAAAACACTCGCAGCTGAAAATAAGCGTACAAACCAAAGATTATCCACAAGAAAAAATCTGAGTGTATCCGCATGTAGCATCACTTCCCACGCCACAAAAAGCAGTGCACAGATCCACCAAATACGCCGCTTATGGAATCCCCATTCTGGAGGATTCAACAACCCTGTCCCTAATGCAATACAAAAAGGAGCTGCGACAATCAAGTCAAGTAAATAGTGCTCCCCCAATGCCATGGTGGCAATAAATGTCAATACGGCAAATACGCAAGATACATAAAAATATATTTTTCTCGTCAAACAACATGTAGCAAGTACTATCAGCATCGCTCCCGTAAAATGCATCGACGGCATACCATTGCGTACCATAGGCGCAACTTGAACCAAGCCTTTATTTACTCCTAATAACCAGTTCATATTATCAGGATAGTGCAAACCAAATGCTGGCGGACCTGCTACAGGATTAATAACATAAAGTAAAAACGCCAAAAGAAAAGGAACAATAAGCGTCCTAAAAATATGGATTTGTATTGCTCTTCTATCGCGTAACACGACCCCCAACAATAAGAACAACAACATCATTAATACCCCATATCCTGTTAGGATAGTGGTTTGGAAAAATACTGATCCTGAATTATTAAATTTTGTATAAACTAAAGATGCAAATCCATAAAAGGCTAAATCAATTTTATATAAGTCAATATCTATAGTTGTAGGTAGAATAATTTTGCTTACTGCTAACATATTTAGTCTTGCTAATCCTAGACTATTCAGAAGGATCACAAGCGATAAATAAATAACACAGAAAGTTCTTTCGATATTAGCGCTATTTTTATATCGAAAAATCATTTTAACATAGTACAAAAAAGCGCATAGTGAGGCTAGCCCGACGGCCCATAACACCAATGCTATCAATACACTTTCCACACCTTCAATAGGTAACATAATGTATTGCATGACATAAGAAAGAATCCCCACCACTACCATGAAGGCCATTATTCTATGAGATAGAGGGATCAAATTAGCAATCCATAAAATAGTTCCGGCAACTCCAAAATACATCCCAATATAAATAAGAGAATAAAAATCCATTTCAAGAGATATAGAGTCACTTGATAGACCATAAAATATATAATAAAAACACTCACTAATTAAAGCGACAACGAATGCTACTTTCGACCAAAAGATTAGACTCTTCATTATTTATTTCTTATGTTCTTTACTGTTCAGTAATTGTAATTACCATGGCCGCAAATCTACAACAGCTAAAATTTTCTTCTCCTTACGAGAAACAAGAACTGTCATATCTACATCAACACCTATCATCGGCATAAATCCATCCGAATTAGGATACTTAAGTTTTATTTTTTCAACCATATCCTTTGAGTTGTATTGAAGAAGATCATCTAATGCTTTAATCTCCTTTTCAAAATATTGCCAATTTCCATCAATAGAGATCAATAACTCTGCATGTTGTGCAGGAGAACCACCACCTTCCAATTCTTTCCATAACCAATCTGACTGCTCAACTTTATCCTTTGCTGGACGCACTAGCGCCCAGCCTGGTCCCATTATAGGATTACGAGAAAAAGGCGGATTAGCGTTTGCGTATTTCATATCAAGGGCAGAAATTAATTCAACACGATGTATATTAATAACTTGCCAAGCAGGTCTACCCTCTGCAATATGCCAAACACCATATACTAAGGCTGTTAGCTGTATTATTACGACAACAGTTAAATCAAACCATACACCTTTTTTTCCTTCTCTTGCTAGAAAGAGCGTAAGAATGGGACCAACAATAATATCAATACACAATAATAAAAGAAAAATATGAGATACCCCAATGGCTTTGGCCAATACGCCTGGATACCAAATCACATAAACAAAACTGGCCGTCATGCAACCCAAAAAAAGGGAAACACACAAATGACTGAAGAAGCATCTAAGTCTAAAAGAATAATTACGGAATAACATAAATCTCCTCTAATAAAAACATAAAAACGAGCACACTCACAATTCCTTACTATCTACGAGTTGCTAGTTTATCTTCCACCAGTTTCTTCTTATCTCTCACACTCTGTGTCGCGTCCCTTCCTTCCCGCTCTTCTCTCTCCTTACTTAATTTCTCCAACATCTCTATGTTTCTCGCAAACACATCGTAAGATACCGCATTCCCTTTTGGTGTCGCATATTCCAAATAAAGATTATTATCCGTTGATACTAAAAACTGTGGCACCCGTAATTTCTTCGCTAAATAATCTAAATCTAACGGTGTCAGTAATCTCCTTTCTTGCAAGGATTTCTCTTCCTGTGTCATATCATCTTGACTATCCGCTATTCGTCCATCCAAATGGTAGTTCTGATTCGATTGCTCTGAATTACTTGCTATCAATATCCCTTGACCACCCACAACATATAGCCAAACGTAACGAAAATCCTGATGCACCGTATTCAACAGATAAATCAAATCTATGGGACGCATATGATGTATTTGCACCCATTGTTGTAATACGCCATCTGTTTTTAAACGTGTCTTCACCAATTGATAAAACTCACGATTATACAAGTTGGCTGCACCAGAAAACCAAATACTAGTGATCTCCATACTGATAAGATCATAATGTTTGTTTTGTGTCAGTAAGTAATTACGACCATCCGTGTAATACATAGCAACATTGCTTCCTTGAGATATTAATCCATTAATGTTCCCAAAATATTGATCCGCTAATGTAACTATATCTGGTGATATCTCTGCTATATCCATTTGCTTAAAGCCATATTCACGCAATGTATGTGCAGAGTTCCCCGTCCCATAGCCTATTACTAACACATTATCTCTTTTGGGTTGATGTAATAACGGAACTTGCGCAAATGCTTTTTGTGCTTCAACCTCCCCTTGGTTATTTCCCTGAAATTTTCCATTCGTCAAAAGCGTCAGAAGTGTAGTCTCTTCTTTGTTCTCTTCTTTAATTGTATCCTGATGTACTGTAGTAAGCCCTCCTTGAATACTTTCTCGTGCATCAATCGCCTCACCATGATTCGTCGGTGCAAAATATACGTTTGCTCCCGTCGCAATCCTACTAAAATTCCATTGTGCCGGATAAACCCATAAAGCAAATATAGCACTTACCATCGTTGCAATCGTGGTTATACGTAATATTCTTACGTCATTTTTGAATGCTTGTATCCACGCGTTACGACTCACACAGATCATATATACGGCTAATATCAATGAGAGTCCCGCTAAACTTAACAGTAGTCGATTCGACCCCCACCAATTCAAAAACACAAATCCAGCCAATAAAACACCTATAATATTGCCCAATGTGTTGTATAAGCTGGCAATACCTAACCCTGTCCCTTCTCCACGATGTTTCAACCAATTAGAAGCTAATGCCATCGTTGCTGGATATCCTAAGCCAATAAAGATTGCCGCTGGCATCATGATTATGGCACACACACCTCCTCTAATCAGCTCGCGAGCTAGAAAATCTAGATGTTGATATTCTTGCATAGGTCCAAAAGAAGCAAGATATTCTGTTAGTCCTTCCCATTGAAACGCAGAAATCATTATGCTAAAAAAGATACCTAGCTGCGCTAGAGAAACAATTGCTGGGTCTGTAAGTAAGTAACGCAATTTGTTATATGCAATAGATCCTAATCCTAACCCTATGAGAAAGGTTGCTAGCATCAGTCCAAAAGCATAAACACTGTTTCCTGCCACAATCGACAGCATATGCATGTTGACAACTTCTAGTGCTAACGTCACAACACCTCCAACACTCACAACGAGTAAGCTCGCTATCCCAAGACGACGCTTCTGCCTTGGTTCTTGTGCTCGCAATGTCATGTAGCCTTTTACTTCCGTTTCTTTTAGGTTTGTTTCTATGCCGTTTAAGCTTATTACCGTATCTGGTATTTTCAATGTCTTTAGCTTATCTATGGCATAAAGCGCTATCATCAAACTAAGTAATGCCGCTAAACGTGTTGCACTCAACAACCCAAGTATTGGCAATATCACATACGCGCCTAGTAATGCACCAAAACCGGCTCCGAAAATATTGGCAGTATAGAGTCTAGCAATGATATTCCCTCGTCCTGGCAGGTAACCACGTAAAAACTTGAACATAAGCGGCAAGGTAGTCCCCATTAGTATCGTTGGGATGCCTAGCACAATTACCCCAAGTAATACGCGCCACAACGTCAATACAGGTGCATCGGGACGTATATCTGTTGCAAGCCCTACATAAAGGTATTCTGTGATTTTAAATAGACTCGGTGTTGCTAACGCATAAAGACCAATTGCGGCTTCAAACAAGGCGTAGTACTTTAAGGGGGAACGTACACGATCTGCAATAATCCCTCCCAACCATGCGCCTAGCGCCATTCCTCCCATATAGGTTGCCATAACGGTATACGCAGCAAGGGCTGTACCACCAAAAATAACGCCTAAATGTTTGGCAAAAATAACTTCATAAAGTAAACCAGCAAAACCGGAGCAGACAAATAAACCTAAAACCCAGCGCATCGGCGCTTTATCCTCTACTTCGCTTTTTTCCTTAACATTTAATGATTCTAGCCACTCTGATTCTGTTGGTGCTGGTAAGTGCCAAACGGTTCGTACAAAAGTCGCAAATCCCCATACCGCAGATAAAACACTCGCAGCTGAAAATAAGCGTACAAACCAAAGATTATCCACAAGAAAAAATCTGAGTGTATCCGCATGTAGCATCACTTCCCACGCCACAAAAAGCAGTGCACAGATCCACCAAATACGCCGCTTATGGAATCCCCATTCTGGAGGATTCAACAACCCTGTCCCTAATGCAATACAAAAAGGAGCTGCGACAATCAAGTCAAGTAAATAGTGCTCCCCCAATGCCATGGTGGCAATAAATGTCAATACGGCAAATACGCAAGATACATAAAAATATATTTTTCTCGTCAAACAACATGTAGCAAGTACTATCAGCATCGCTCCCGTAAAATGCATCGACGGCATACCATTGCGCAATGAAGGGGCAAATATAAATCCACCTTTTGGATAAGCTAGAATAGCCTCTAAATTATGAGGATAATCCGATCCAAATGCATATAATGGACCAATAACCGGATTAAAACAGTATAAAGAAAATGCTAGAAAAAACGGTACAATGAGTACTCGAAGTGAATTTAAAACAACAGTTTTTCTTTCCCTATAAATTAGTGAAAGCATTAGTAATAAAGAAATTGAGAGCATTTCATATGATACATTGACTAAAGTCTGCCAAAGTGGGGAAATTGGCTGCTGAAATACAGAATACATCCAGCCAGCAAAACCATTAAATGCTAACTCTATTTTTATAATATCGGAATCAATAACTTTAGGTAAAAGAACCATACTGAGTTCCAGAGCATTATTAGTTGCACTACCCAAGCTCAAACTAATAATAGTCAATCCCAAAAATCCTCGTGTAAATAATTTATTACGTGCTTTTTCCTGATCGTTTTTAGAAGTATAATATTTGCTAAAAGGTAGAGCATAGATAATAATATATGTTATAAGCGAAACTATACCAACCGCCCAAAATACTATAGCAAGTTTCTGCCCCGCACTACTTCTGCCTATTGGATCGATAAAGAACTGCAGCCAATAGGAAATAAATCCTATAAAAAGCAAAAAAAACATTACAGCATTAGATAACGGAGACAATCTTCCTATCCATAAGATCATCCCTGTAATACCAAAATAAATACCCATATTAACAAAAAAATAGGACATACTTTGATTAAAGGGATTATCAATACTTACTCCAATATCATCCGGCGAAAAAAAAGCCGTAACACATATTGTCATACTTAATGCCATTAAAATAGCAACAGATGCCCAAAATCCAAAATAACGCATTCCACACTCCATTATAGCAATTAGCCGCATAATTTTATTAGCAGCTCAGCTTTACACATCTTCATACACAAGAAGATAAAACTAACAGGATTTTATCTCTCTGCAAAGCACAGACATATATTATATTACAAACTATACTTTTCCAGACTAACAACACAATAAAGTAAAATCTTAGAAAATCCATAGAAAGATTTGAAACAACATAAATAACATTAATCTTGAGATATTAGCGCATAAAAATAGTTTCTTCCAAATAGGAGGTATTTTCTTAATTAACTATATAAAAAAATAAAGCCGTACAATAACGGCTTTATTCAATATACTGATAAAAAATCAGGAATCACGACAACTTGAAGGAAGAAAGCGATCCGGAACACTGGACTCACAGCTCCAAACATACGCACCATTAGTCTCAGTTCCTTTAAGAATCAAACTCTCACCACTAATTCTGGCTGCAACACCACTTGTTCTCATAGTAGCTTTAATAAGCCCTGCACTCGCACTCGTCGTTACTGTTACTTGAGCGACATATTTTCCTGTGATATCGGTAGGCTCAGGAATCCCAGCTTCTGCATTGCTGCTTGGCCATACTCCTTTATTTGAGCGATATTCGGTCACAGAAGATTTCTGTCCGCCGGCTAGATTCAACCCTTCCGCCATTTGTGAACGCGCTAAGTAATCTTGATAAGAAGGTAACGCAATAGCCGCCAATATGCCAATAATCGCAATTACAATCATGAGTTCTATTAGCGTGAACCCTTTTTGATAAATATTCATAACATCCCCTAAAAAAATAAGCGATACAAAAATTTAATTAACCACAATAAAAGTGTTATTAATTACGACAAATAGAGGGAAGATATCTGTTTTCAATATTTGACATGCAATGCCAAATTTGTCCAGTTGATACATTTTCGGGAACAAAAGTTACTTTCTTGCCTCGCAATGCCAGTGCCACTCCATTCGTTTTCATAGTGGCAGTAATACTACCTGAAACAGCTGCTCCCAACAAATCTCGCCCCACCTCAACCTGTTCAACAAATTTCCCCGCAATGTCCAACGCATTAATGGCAATACCTGCAGCCCCATTATCTAATGGCCACTGCCCTCGGCTTGCTTTGTATTCGATAACCGTGCTCTTTATACCACCAAGCAATTGCACAGCCTCAGCCACTTGACTTCTTGCGACATACACTTGATAAGCAGGGATGGCAATAGCAGACAAAATTCCCATGATAGCCACAACCACCATCAACTCAATCAAGGAAAAACCTTTTTGTTGCCGTTTATTGTTTTCCATGCCCTATTCTCTACACATTCTTAACACTAAATTTGAATACGCCCCTACATTGAAGAAAAAAGCCACACAAAGTGTGGCTTTTTTCTTTGCGTATGGCTAAGAAATTAGCTGTCACGGCAAGAAGAAGGAAGAAACTTAGAAGAAGCATCAGACTTACAAGCCCAAGTGTAAGAACCACTTGTTTCTGTACCAGTCAACACTAAATTCTTACCTTTGATCTTATCAGAAACGCCTGAAGCTTTCAGTAAAGCCGTAATAGTACCGTTAGTAGTATTACCTGCAACAGTAACACTAGCTACATATTTGCCATTAATATCTGAAGCAGCAGCAATACCAGCAGCAGAGTTATCAGCAGGCCATTCGCCTTTGTTTGAACGATATTCAGTTACAGAAGCTTTTTGACCACCAGCTAAGTTCATTGCTTCAGACATTTGTGAACGAGCAATGTAATCTTGGTAAGCAGGAAGCGCGATAGCCGCCAAAATACCGATAATAGCGATAACGATCATCAGTTCGATAAGGGTGAAACCTTTTTGTAATTTTTTCATGAGATATTCTCCATATAAGTTTTCGAGTTTGAATTACAGCTTTTGCTGTGGGTTATAACGGCATTTGCTGTTGCGAAGATATATGCCAAGCTTGTGCCATCTGTTTTTATCACTTATATTTCAATAAGATAAAACAAACGACCATCATGGCAGTGTATTTTTTCTTCCTTCTTTCTCTTTTTTCACGCGCCTTCCTTTCGTCATTTTTGGTCTTTTTTCGACACCTTCATCACTTACCGCGGCATTTCTTGGCGTTTTCTGTCGCTTTCTGCCACGACAAGTGTCACAAATCGTTCAATGCAATTGGCATATAATATTATTGAGTGCTCCACTATAATTTTTATCTTTACACATGCTCAGTCCTTTTAGTTTGTAATGGTCTATCTAACACGCGCTCTATCGCCTCTTCTATATCAGCGCTTGCTGATATATAGGTTCTATTTCTATCGGCAGGATCTCGCAATGCTTGGTAAATTTCCAGCAGCGTATAACGATTACGTGCTTTGCTCAGTTGATAGCGTACAGGCATATTGCCGTTCACGGCACTGATGAGACGGCTCTCATATAGCCGGTGTAATATGTAATTCGTTTTAAATGGCGATAAATCTAGGTGCTTACTTAGCGCTTCTGCAGAGAGTGGCGGCGAGGCATTGGCAAAAGCATCATCTAAATATCGCATAAGGTTTATCGCGATAATAAGCTGCTCGTTGGCATACCATTGTTGCTCACTTTTCGGCGCCAACGTGTATGGCATCTGAGAGAGACTGGCAACTTTTCCAGAAAATAGAAAGATAAACCATAGACAATAAAGCCAGAGTAACAAAAATACCAACACCGCAAAGCCAGCATAAATAATGGAGTAGTTGCGACTACTAACAATAAATAAGCTGAACAATTGCGAAACGGGATACCACAGTGCCATAAAGCATACGGCGCCAAGCAATGCGGCACGCCAACGTACACAACAGTTTGGCATCCATTTATATATCCCTGTCATAAATAGAAAGACCGTGAGACTTGGTACCATGCTATTTAGTAGGTTAAAGATAGGTTCAACACTTGATTTATGTAGAAAAGGCTGTAGCCATCCGATGTTCTTGATATTCAGCATACTGGTCATCACTGCTGCAATTAGCAACGGTGCCAATAATGCACCTCCCGTATAATTTGTTATCCGCACTGCCCATTTACGACTATCCTGCACTTGCCAAATTCGATTTAAAGCAACCTCCATCTTCTGCGTCAGGCTCATAATGGAGACAAATAAAAAGACGACACCAACAACCCCGAGACTACCAGCTCGTGCCTGACTGACAAATTCGGTCAGGTAAATAACAATTTGCTCTCCAGCCTCTCCCATGGGCTGAAAAAGTTCTCGCAACCATGGCTCAATAACGCCGTTCAGACCAAATCCACCCAATAGCGCAAAAACAACAGCAAGCAGCGGCACTAGTGTTAGTAATGTGATATAGACCATCGACTGCGCTGATTCTAGTAAATCGCCTTGCAGAACAGCGCGCCCCAGTGCGAACGGATAAAATTTTATCCAGCGCCAAGAATAAGCACCACGTGTCTGCCATTTTTTTATCCACCATTGCTCTGGTGAAAACATCTCAACCTCTCCTACGTTGTCGTTATTTAGATATGATAAAGTAACAAAGTGATTTATTCAGGAATCACACTTTAAATACCGACAGGAGAATACCATGCGCTACAAAAAAGTATTACTTGTGACCGATTTACGCGAAGACAGCGATATCGTCGCTACCCGCGCAAAATGCATGCTTGAAGGAACCGACGCAAAACTGCTTGTTTTACACGTCATGGAAGAAACCGTATTGACCGCAGGCTATGAAATAGTGCCTATCATCCCAATCAGTAACGAAAACGAAATCATCTCTGGCGCACGCGAAAAGATGCAACAATTACTCGCACGGCACAAAATTGAAGCTGATGACACACATGTAGAAACGGCGCTATCAACCCGTAGAGGTATTCTGGACTACTGTGAAAAAAATTCACCTGATCTAATCGTTATAGGCCGTCACGTCCGCACTGGATTAGCATCACTTCTTGGTGCAACCGCAGATGATATCCTGCCGAGCGTTCATTGCGATGTCCTAGTCGTCAAACTTGGCGAACCCGTATGACAAAAAATGTACAACGCTGCGCAGACATTAGTCTGCCAGCGTTACAAAAACTGCTCGCTACATATGGCCTACAAGTAGAAATACTGCCTGATAATGCGGATATCCCTGGTAGCTACTGGGGAGCACCAGAAGCAGGGCTCGTCAAAAATACCTTATATATCCGCCTCGATACCCCTACTCATTCTGCCCTGCATGAAGCAGGACACTGGATATGTATGGACGAAAAACGGCGCGCCACACTAGATACCGATGCAGGAGGCACCGTACAAGAAGAATGCGCGGTTAACTACCTGCAAATACTCTTAGCGGAAGCCTTGCCTGACATAGGCCGCGAACAAATGCTAAAAGACATGACGACATGGGGTTACAACTATCGTGAGGGAAGCGTATACGCTTGGCTCGAAGGAGATGCCATTGATGCTATTCAATGGCTACAACAGCATGGATTAATTGATAGCCAACGCCAAAGAATTACCCAACCTTAAATCCCTATCCATGCACTTTATGGCATACTGCGCACCGTTTTTTTTAACCAATCCTTCTAAGGAGAGAAACTACATGACATACAGTAAAATTCTACTTACCGCCGCCATTGCCGCCGCTATTGGTAGTGCCCACGCTATTGAATTAAAAAACGATGCCGACAAAGTCGGTTATGCCATTGGTGTGGACATGGGTAGCTCTGTCAAAGATATCGGTGGTAAAAACATTAATATAGAAAGCATGATTGCCGGCCTGAAAGATGCTTTTGAAGGCAAAGAACTCTCGATGAGCCGCGAAGACATGGATAACACCATGCGTACCTTTGCGGAAGCGCGCATGAAAGAAATGCAGGCGCAATTTGAAAAAGAAGTTACTGCCAATGCAGCTGAAGGCAAAAAATTTCTTGATGAGAACGGAAAAAAAGATGGCGTTAAAACGACTAAAACCGGCCTACAATACAAAGTAGAGCAAGAAGGCAAAGGCGCCAAGCCAACAGACAAAGATAAAGTAACCGTTAATTACGAAGGCCGCCTCATTGATGGCACCGTATTCGATAGCTCCTATGAGCGGAAAGAACCTGTTACTTTTAACGTAACTGACGTCATCCCAGGCTGGGTTGAAGGGTTGCAGCTCATGAGCGAAGGAAGCAAATATACCTTCTACATCCCTGCAAACTTGGCTTATGGTGAAGCAGGTGCGCCACCAAATATCCCACCAAATGCCACTCTTATCTTTAACGTTGAACTCGTAAAAGTGGGAGCAGAAGCTGCCAATAAACCAACAGAAGATAAAAAAGCGGAAGAAAAACCAGCGGAAGCGGCGAAAGCCAGCAAATAAAATCTTTCTCTCTTTGTCTGAACAGGGCATATCATTCACATGATATGCCCTTTTTATATGGTTTTTTAACCGTGAATAATAATACTAATACCCTAATCTAGGATTGCTTATAAAATATTGATTCTGCTTTAATGAAGCGTGGATACCAACTATTGTTGTTTGTAGGAAATCGGAGCGTTGTTTACATTTTTGAGATTTGTTTGCTTTTATTTTTTGCATAAAGGATTTTTTAGGAATTTTTAGCTACTATCAAGAACCATGCGACTTTGTCGTGCCTTTGGCATTCTTGACAATAGCTAAAAATGTCCAAAATTGGACATCCATGCAAAAAGGAAAAGTGTAAACAACGCGATTAATTCTTACAGTTATTCATATAAAACTAAAATTGAGCGATTTGCAGAAAAATGATTAACGGGGAGGCATATCTGTTTGAGATTACGCTTAGTAGGTAAAAAATTCCTTAGCCCTTAGTAGTGACAAAAATTGATCAACCTCTAATATTTCAATATCAACAGCGATATATCAGAGATAAAAGTTCATTCAATACACCATCTACATAAAGACATGATTGCCGATTACAGACAGCCACATGACACAGCTCACTCATGATAATTGTCGTTACAATAATACTCGTTTAGACATCTGAATCTTAGCAGCAATGATATTGCGTGCAATGAGTACTGGATTGGTTTCTGAGAGTTTGAGACCTGTGCAAAACCCTCCAACTCATCCACGCATTCATTTTTCAACACAAATGAGCCTGTTTTCTGCTCATTTTCTTGCATCATCATCCCTGAACCACCCAATATCTGGACGATTCCCCGCCTTTTAGACAGGAAAAAA
>JAUMZX010000030.1 GCA_030527905.1 Cardiobacteriaceae bacterium | reverse complement strand
GTTGTGGATGTCGGGGTAATGTAAAGCGGTTTGGGGACCTTTTGCAAAGGTCTCATATTATCTATACGGATTGCTGCAAAAGTTATGATGTATTGGATGTGAGTGAATTTACCCATAACAGGATTAACTATTCTCAACTTTTTCAGACAACCAGAACCATTAACGATATTGAAAATATTTGGAATTAGACTAAGCTCATCTGAGAAAATATAACAGAGTTGAACGAAAATCTTTCCCTCTGTTCTTCAAAAGAATGCAAATTCAGATTTAATTTCCGTGACTCCAATAGAACAGTTAAAAATCCTGAGTAAATAGTGTGGTATTTAGAGCTAATCTAACTAATCCCCTAAGAAAATAAAGGATAAAATTGATTTTTCAATAAAAAAGTCTCTCTTTAAAGAGACTTTTTGAATTATGGCGGAGAGAGGGGGATTCGAACCCCCGATAGGGCTACAAACCCTATACTCCCTTAGCAGGGGAGCGCCTTCAGCCTCTCGGCCATCTCTCCACAACAGAAAGGTGGATATTATACGTTTTTTCCGACTACTGTAAAGAGGCTTTTACTTCACAACAGGACTTGCACCCGATTCCTCTCCCATTAACCGGTGGTAAATTTCTTCTCTATGAACAGCAATATGATCGGGAGCCTTTATTCCCAACCGTACTTGGTTTCCTTTAACTGCTAGAACTGTTACTTCGATATCATCATCGATAATAATAGTTTCTCCTACCCTACGGGTAAGTATTAACATAATAAACTCCTAGTCATTTCCATAAATAATGTTTTTCGTATCACGACACTTGCCGCAACCTACATAATGTTTTAGGCACTAATCCACTCTACTACCCAACATTATGGCTTGTCTGGTTCATTTTTCATGTAAGAAAAATTTTTCGCTCTATCATGCCGTACTAGACTGCCATGATTTTCTGTATTTTTTCGTGTGAGCAATTAATGGTCTTTATCTTTAGTAAAACTATGCAAAAGGCAAAACCATTTGCATGGCATTTTATACAGAAAACAATTTTCCACACATTTAAAACATAAAATCACATCAAACCATCTTGGTTATTATATGCTTAAGCCAAAATAACAAGCTTGACTATTGTAAGTAAAAACTTTTTATCTTCCAAATAGAATCAAATAAATATTTGCTTAACTATTTATTTATATAAAGAAATCATATAATTAATAAAAAACTCTTACGGCATACCCAGAAGAATTTTGCTCTTGAGGAAGAGCCCACAATAGTGATTCCGAACCAATTTGATGGGTAGGTGTGAATGTGTTGATGTTGTAACAGTCAAAATAACGTGGTTTACACTGCCATTTCCTTAGAATTTCTCGCCCCTTATGTAGCGTAAGGTCGATATCATGACCTACATGGATCGCTTGGGCACAGCGTCGTAACACAGAATAAAGAATATTTTGGTCGCTATCTTCGGGAATAGGGGCTGCTGCAATAATTTCTACTACAATAAAAAACTCTTCACATAATTTGTTCGTAATCCAATATCTTGGTAGGTCGTGCAAAGAGAGTACGGCCATTTGTGGCTGTAATAGACTAAAAAGCCGCAATAATTTTAGTCCAAGGCTTTGGTAACAAGATTGTTGTAATAAGCTGGGATAAGGAGGAGAAAAATGTAAATTCAATCCAGTAACCTGCTGAACATTAAGCTCATTTCCTAGAAGTAATACTGCATCACACCCTTGCGCTTCAAGTTCTATAAAACGATTATGATTTTTAGTACTATCCCCCTCTAGGGCAACAAGAGCAATATCACAACAGGCATGTGCTCCTTTTAATAATATTTGACTTTCTTCTGGAATCACATCAATAAAAGGAAGTAACGCCCAAGTTTTCTTATTTTCCTGTTGGGTAAGTTTCCAGTCTTTAAGCTGTTTAAGGGTATTTATAAGGCGCATCTAACTTTGTCAGGCGATCTTATTTTTAATCATTATCACGATATTCATCATCATAGCCATAATTTTCTAGGTCATCTTGATCCTCATCATCATAGTACCAACCATCTTCATGACTACGCTCCAAACTATCCCAATCATCATTTTCTAGTGCTTCTTCCTCTTCCATTTCTTGCCATTCGCGTTCAAGTTCCGCCTCACGATCGAAATCTTCATCATCAAACTGATCTTCTGGCTTCATATTTAGTCTCCAACAAATGCTATTTTCTTACATTAAGCAAGTTTTATGCCGTCTGCCAGCCATGATTTGTGATACGAATAATATCACCATTTCCACATTTCTTTAGTAATGTAAGAACTGCTTCTCCATCAATTGATAATTCTGGATTTATATCGGCTAGTGGTTGAAGAACAAAAGCGCGTTCCTTTATGCTTGGGTGTGGTAACGTCAATTCAGGTAAAGATAATTTGAGATTATCGTAACAGAGAATATCTAAGTCTAGTGTTCGAGGCGCATTTTTGAACGTTCGTTTGCGCCCCCGCTGATTTTCTATATTTTGTAATAGATGTAAAATTTTCAATGGTTCAAGTCTGGTGTAATAACGAATCACCGCATTGATAAAGTCAGGCTGTTCATGGTATCCCCACGGGGTTGTACGATATAGATAAGAGACTCCACTCTCTGTAAGATAATCTGCCAGCGTCTGTCGGGCGAGAATGACTTGAGCGACAGGATCTTCTTGGTTACTCCCAAAGGCAATCCAAACATTATGCATCAGTTTTACGACGCCGATTGTTAGTACGGCTACGCCTTCTACGCTGCGAAGTAGTCCCTTGATTTTCCTCTTGTTCTGCACGATATTGCTCAACATTAGCCGTAGTTTCTGGATCTTGCTGTAGCGCAGTCCATAAATCAACAAGATCATCTAAATTCTCGCCAGCATTTTGTCTGACCAGAAGAAAATCATAGGCGGCACGAAAACGTTGGTGTGCAAGAACCGCATGCATTTTACGACTATTTCCTCTTGCCGCTTGTTCTAAACGCGCCTGCAATGCCCATATTTCTCGAATCATACCACGCAGTCTTACAGGAATAGATACGCGCTCACTAGCGGCAATATGGACGATATCAATGGCTTCATGCATAGCACTATGCCAATTATCTCGTTCTTTGAGTAGCCCGCGATATTGCAGTTGATAGACAGGCCAAAGAATGGCAGCAAGAAGAAAAGCGATAGTAACGGGTTTATCGTTAGCAACACGTTCGTCCGTATTACTAAGCGCGATACGTACCATAGTTTGTGCATATTGTGCATAGCTATGGTTCGGATGTTGAAATGCTTTGTTCGTATCGGGGAAAAGTACCTCAAACAAACCATAGTGTTGTAATACGGAGAAACAAGCTTCACCATAGCCACTCATAAATAATTTTTGTACTTCATCGAAAAGCCGAGCGGCAGGAACTGCACGTAAATTATCTCGACATTGACTAATCGCCATTTCTGTTTGATGTTCCAATGGCATATTCAATTTGGCAGAAAAACGAGCTGCCCTTAGCATACGAACAGGGTCTTCCGTATAGCGCGCAACAGGCTCACCTATTACACGAATAACACGCCGTTCAATATCATCTAAAGAACCGACATAATCTCGAATCTCATCATTCTGACTATCGTAATAAAGCGCATTGATCGTAAAGTCTCTACGAATCACGTCATCTTCAAGGGTTCCGTAATGGTTATCTTCTAGGACAGAACCAAAACTGTCTGTACGCACTTCACGCTCCGGAGGCGCACGAAAAGTAGCAACTTCAATGATGTCGTGCCCAAAATGAATATGAGCCAAGCGGAAACGCCGTCCGATAAGACGACAATTACGGAAAATAGCGGCAACTTCTTCAGGACGCGCACTAGTCGCAATATCAAAATCCTTAGGTTGCCTACCAAGGAGTAAATCGCGAATGCATCCGCCAACCAAATACGCTTCAAATCCAGCTCCGTTTAATTGGCGCAATATTTTCAATGCGCGTGTATCAATATCTTTTTCATTAATAGGATGTTCACCGTGATGTCGAATCACGGGCAATATTGCGGCTGTAGTCATGCCGTCCTCTTTTTGTTGTTGTTTGTATGCACGATGCCATAACGTGCATTACGATCATAATTAAGGTCTCCAGCGACGGATTCCCTGTCGCTGTGTATGTCGAATTTATGGCAGCATGCACATTGTATCCTGTTGCACCGAACAAAATCCAGAGAGTAAACCTATCACAGCCTTTACGTTACAATATAAATAATATTTATCTTTTTTTTAAGGAGCAATCATGGCCGGCACTACGCTTGAACCTAAAGATATTTTGGAATATAGCGCCAATAAAGGGGTATCAAAGGCAACCAATCACTTTAATTCTCTAGCGGTACTCGGATTTCTTGGAGGCGCTTTTATTTCAACCGGTTACCTCGCCTATATTCGAATAGTCGCTTCTATGCCACACGATTTGCTTGGTTTAGGTAAATTACTTGGTGCGGCAGTATTCCCTGTAGGGCTGGTATGCATTTTACTGGGAGGCGGAGAGCTTATCACTGGCAACATGATGGCCTTACCTGTTGCTTGGATGAAAAAACGTATCAGTTTGCAACAATGGGTACGTAACTGGCTTATCGTAACCATAACTAACGTCTTAGGCGCTTTTTTTGTCGCCTGGTTTTTTGGACATTATGTCGGGCTCACGGAAGGTGCGACGCTGCAAGAAACAACAAACGTAGCACTGAGCAAAGTAAATGCCAGTTTTGGGCAGGCGGTAGTTTCAGGGATTGGCTGTAATTGGATGGTATGTATGGGACTATGGCTTTGCTATGGCGCCGATACTTTCTCTGGAAAAATACTTGGCATATGGTTTCCGGTAATGGTCTTCGTTGCTATAGGATTCCAACACGTTGTAGCCAATATGTTCGTCATACCTGCCGCGATTTGGGGCGGTGCCGACATTAGCTGGGCACAGTTCATGAATAATATGCTTTCTGTTTATCTGGGCAACGTTCTTGGCGGCACCATGATGGTCGGTGGATTATATTTTATGGCTTATCGTGACTGAGACTGCGACGTTTAACAGAACCACAATAGATAGCTAAGAGCGTCAGAAAAGCGCCATACCACTGCTGTGACACGATAGCCTTTTCCAAAATAAACGCATCAATCAAGAGCGCGGCTACGGGTTCACAAAGGAGGATAAGACCCGTCACCGCTAAAGACAGACGGGGAATTGCAAAAGCAATTAGACTCCAAGCTAGACACTGCATCACTAAACCATAAATTGCAATCAACCCTACCGCCTGCAAACCATGTGGCAATAATGCTTCTCGATAAAACAGCGCAATGGGCAAGGCACTTAGGGCTCCTGATAAATTGAGAATTAACATCAAAGACGTTAACGCGACATACCCATAGTCATGCATTTTACGGATACTACTCATGGATAATGCCAACATTGCTCCAGAAACGATACCACTAACAAATCCCCATGTCGCATGATGATTTTGTCCAAATTCTGGACTGGCAATTAGTACGACACCGACAATTGCCAACACCAAACTCATAACCTGCCAAACATTCAATCGCTCCTGAAAAAAACACAACCCTATCGCGGCAAGAAAAAATATCTGCAAGCTATTCAGCAAAGTAGAAATACCCGGGCCAACAGCATGAATACTTTCGTGCCATAGTGCCAAATCCAAATTGAGAAAAATACCGCCTAATGTAGCAAATAGAGCGCTATAACGATTCATTGAGAAGCTTGCCTTTTTCCTAAGCGCTAATGCGGCAAAAACCAACGTTCCAACCAACAGGCGCCAAAAGCTCATCGCAAAGCTTCCAAGCGGGACAAAGACAATAATGAGACTGCCTAACCCAAACAAAATACAGCCCAAGATTAGACCGCTGATAGCAAGACTATCGTTACGTGAATGTCTAAAATACTCAGAAAAACGCATAAGTAAGAATTGCGTAATGATGGTTAAGAACAAAAAGTATACCATCAGTCATGTGACTTATAGAAGAAACAATAAGGTAGCTGCCATCTAAGACAAAAGCAGCCAATCCAGTTGACTAAAAAAGATTTGCTTCAGCATCACACCGATGCTTATAAACGATACGCATGCCATAAGATACTGCCTCTAGTATGAAATAACGGATAGTTCTTGATAAATGCGTGGCCGCTGCTTTTCTGGACATGAAGCACAAAAAATTTTAGGTCAGTGATGGATGATAGTTATGTCATACAAAGATTATTAAAGACGATAACTATATAATTTTATTTTAACAATTTAGGAAAGTTATAGATTTTAATCGTGTCCTCGTCATGTGATAGAAAAACAATTTTGAGAATTTGAACATTAGGAATCTGCGCCATCACTGCAAAAATTGGATTCTTACGTACTGGTACTACAGATTTATCTCATGACTACATATAACGATGAAAAATTCATAAAAACGTTAACTAAGACACATTCCATAGCACTTAACAACCATTTATGAACCACCTCGCTTGCCGCATCTCCTTTATAATGCGCAAAATATAACTCGTATAATCTTCATGAACTATTTGCTTCTCGATGATGCTCGCGATAAACACGCGCGCCTTTACCAAGACCATATACGTCGCGACACAATCAGTGCCGATAAAATTGAACAATTAGACGTTTTGCTCAACTATGGTTGGGAAAAAGGTCTGCATGCCACGTTAACTATCCCCTATGAATTTGGCTACACACTCGTGGGACTGCATCCAACCTCCCCCCCACTGTTACTGGACTGGTATGGTCGGTTGGAATATCTGAATGGCACAGATATTGATGACTGGCTTCACAAACAACATCAACACGCTCCTTCAGGTCTAATCAATTTACATTTTGATACTAGTCTTGCTACATACACTCAAGCCATCGAAGATATCCAAGAACAGATTCGCGCGGGCAACACTTATCAAATCAACTATACATTACGCCTTCACGGAGAAAGTTACGGCAATCCTGTCGCACTGTACCAGCGCCTACGTGCTCAACAGCCAGCCCCCTACGCCGCCCTCGCTTACCATCCTGATGATGGTTATACCTTATGCCTATCTCCAGAACTTTTCTTGGCGCGAGACGGAACGCAGATATACACCTTGCCTATGAAAGGTACGGCACGTGCGGAAGGTGACATCGAAGCCGCAAAATCTATTCTTGCCCATGATCCGAAAAATCGTGCCGAAAATACCATGATCGTAGATCTTTTACGTAACGATCTCAGTAAGCTTGCCAAACCTCATAGTGTTCGTGTCACCGACCCTTTCCATGTAGAGCAACATGGACAAGTCTTACAAATGACTAGCCGCATTAATGCCGAGCTGCATCCGCAAATATGCTATTCCGACATCTTAAGCGCTACTTTCCCGTGTGGCTCTATCACAGGTGCCCCAAAACGTATCACCATGCAATTCATTGAAGCGCTGGAATCTAGTCCGCGTAAACTATACACAGGAGCAATCGGCTACATAGAACCACAAAAAATGTGCTTAAACGTTGCTATACGCACCTTATCCATTCATGACCATCAAGCTACTTTTGGCGTCGGTTCAGGTATTACCATTGACAGTGATGCAGAAGATGAATATCAGGAATGCCAACTCAAAGCAGCCTTTCTACACCTTCCTGCCGAAGTTGGGCTCATTGAAACCTTGCGCATAGAAGATGGCATACCACAAGATCTCGAATTACACTTAAAGCGACTGAGCTCCAGCGCGGCTGCACTCAACATACCCTGCGACCTGTCTGCGATTCGTCATCATCTTGCTCATCTTCCGCAAGCTAAGGGCAAACAACGCCTCAGAATTGATCTTGCACCTGACGGGAAATGGCATATCACCATCACACCTCTCACAGCGCTTCCTAATCACATAACCTGCATCATCCATCCTGTCTCATTACCTGACCATGATCCGCTACGCCGCTACAAAAGTACGCATCGTTGTCATTTTGATCAAGCTTGGCAGCAAGCAGAAATACAAGGAGCCTTCGACGCGCTCATTTTTAACGAAAGTGGTTATTTATTGGAAGGAGGACGAAGTAATATCTTCATCCAAATCAATCGTGAATGGCATACGCCCCCTCTCACACTGGATATCCTGCCCGGTATTGCCCGCACCAAAATTCTCGCTTATCCAGAGCTTCTACATACTGACACCATCCACGAAACGCTACTCACCCACAGCGACCTCATCCATGCTGATCGCATCATCCTCGTAAACAGCTTGCGAGGCATACTTCACGCGACTTTACAAAACAGCACAACATTAGCAACCTAACATGCTTACATAGATTACTGCCTGTACCACGAATCAGTAACATAAGAAGTTCTGCTTAATACAGCGGAATTTTTATAAAAGCAAAATTAAGAATTCCACGAACAATTGCCATAGAATCAAATAAAAACATTATATTGAGTCACTATAATGTTGATTGATACGTGCAATACAATGATATGACCGTCCCAAGGAAAGATACATCAACCATTTGTCAGGAAAAACTCAATCACCGATACTGTTTTCATCTTTTTCGAAAGGACGCAGATGCAAGCTAATCAATTGCCGTTGGTTTGCTTTACTGATTGTTGCTTGCCACTCGCCAAGAATAGCGCTTTCTCCAATCACTGGCATTTTTCCTAGAATATGTTGAATATAGCCACCCACCGTATCAGCATCTTCGTCAGAAAGATCGGTCAGAAAGGTTTGGTTAAACATCGCGATAGGCGTTAACGCCTTAACTTGGTAACTGCCATCACTATTCGCCGTAATAAAGGCGTCGGCGACTTCATCATGCTCATCATCAATCTCGCCGACAATTTCTTCAATGACATCCTCAATTGTGACCAGACCAGATAAATTTCCATATTCATCTATCACTAACGCCATATGGTTACGATTGGTTTTAAAATCACGCAACATCGCATCCAACGGTTTACTCTCCGGCACAATCGTCGCTGGACGTAGCAATTCAAGAAAATTATCTGGCAACCCTTTCCCAGAAACAAATGGTAATAAATCTTTTGATAGCAAAATGCCTCGAATCTGTTCGTGCGTTTCATCCACGACTGGGTAACGTGAGTGTCCGGATTCTATAATCACAGAAAAAATCTGCTCGAAGTTCCAATGATCCTCAATAAGTGTAATTTGTCCACGAGGAATCATAATATCGCGCACTCTTGTTTCATCCATATCAAGTAATCGTTCCAACATTTGCGCAGTATCTTCGCCAATTTGGTTATTCGTGCGCGCTTGTTGTAGAAGGGCGCGAAAAGTATCAAGAAAGTGATGATCTTCATTGTTGCTCCACAACGCGCTTAAACGGCTGAGAAGCGAGGTCGTTTTAGGTTCCGAGTGTTCTTCGCTCATGATAGATTAGGTTGAATAAATATACGGTTAATATTGTACGGCTATTTCTTTCTGCCGAATAGCTTACCGAGAACACCTTCATTCTGCGGTTCATTTTGTACGTTTCTCAAGCTTTCTTGCCTCTCTTGACTACGCATTTCACGGTACAGCATTTCATATTTTGCAATCGTTTTTTCATCGACTTTACGCCGCACAGAGGTGCTTCCAACCAGCATTCCATGGCTAGTAACTGGCGCCACTGTTGCATAAACCCAGTAATAACGCCCGTCTTTGCGCAAGTTTTTAACGTAACCATGCCATTCTAATCCTTGTTGTATGGTTTTCCATAAATCCTGAAATGCGCCTTTCGGCATATCTGGATGACGAATAATGTAATGCGGCGCTCCGATAAGCTCATCAGAACGATACCCACTCACTTCTATAAAGCCACGATTAGCATGCGTGATAATGCCAGCGGCATCCGTACGCGAAATAAGTATCACACCATCACCTGTCACAAGTGGTTCATCAACAGTGTAAACAACACGTTGGTTACCATCATAATACTGCAATTCGTGTCGCGTCGATTTGCCTTCAGGCTTAACCATATCAGTGAGAATATGCATTGTTATTTCCCTTTAACACTATTATTTTTCTAACTCTTCCGGAGATTACTCAATCTGCATTATTTTATCGCAGACAACACGCTTTAGTAACATTTCTCCACAGATAATTCATGTTTAAGGAACATTTTTACTCTTTTTTGGTCACAATATGTATCATACGTGATGTCGCTTTTTTTGCCTGCTCGTGCACTAATTGTGGGTCATCAATAATTTCAATACTGCCATTAATCCGTATCTTACGTACCACAAACTGGATATGACCTCCACGACTGCGCATCTGTTGCATATGCGAATAGGCCATTTTTGCACCTAAATGCAGGCTTACAACTACTGGTTTCTCATTGATTGCATCAGAATAAAGCGCTAACACCGCATAGGCTGTGTTTTCTTTCCCAAAAATGAGGTCTTGTGTAAGCATATACCGCAGTGGTGACGAAATAAAAAATAACCGTATCGTTGAATTAGCATAGCATAAAAATGATGACTCATTTTTCGTTACAATGCTTAACGCCATTATGGAAATACGGAAACCCGCGTATGCGATTACATGACGAACTAGCAGCAACCTTAAAGCTCGCGATACCACTGATTCTGATGCAAATTCTTAGCTTTGCCCAACCGATTGTCGATACGATTATGGCGGGCAGACATAGCGACCTCACCTTAGCTTCCGTCGCTCTAGCCGCACAAATATTCAGCTTTATTTACATGTTCATGGTTGGTTGTTCTTTAGCCATGACCGCGGCTATTTCACAAGCTAATGGCAGAGATGACCGTACACAAATCCGGCGTCATTTTCAGCAAGGCATCTGGATGCTCCTTTTCCTTGGAATCAGCACTGTATTACTAACATTAATAGGCGCCTATATCCCGTCTTGGTTGGGAAGCACACCTGAGATTGCCCTTGAAGCGCGCCACTATCTTCTTGTTCTGGCACCAGGTGCTGGAATCAGTATTTTGGGGTTAGCTGGTCGTTGTTTTCTTGAAGGAATGTCTTATCCACGCACCACCGTCATCGTTCAAGCCCTCTTAATTCCTGTCAACATCATCGGTAACTACGTCTTTCTTTATGGTTACGGCATTATCCCTGCTCTTGGCGTTCCAGGCATGGCGCTATCCACAGCATTGTGCTACCTCATCTTTACCCTATTTGTCTTTAGCGCTATCGCACGCAACCCACGCTGGCGTGTTTATCGTCCCTATTATCGCTTTTCCTCACCTGATATAAGCGCTATTCGTCGTTATTTCTCCGTGGGTTTACCCATTTCTTGCGCATTACTTATGGAAATAGGACTTTTTGTTGCCGTAGGACTTATCGTTAGCCGAACCAACGAAATCAATGCAGCGGCCAACCAAATAGCCTTGAATTACGCCGGTCTCTCTTTCATGATTCCTCTCGGTCTCGCCAGCGCCCTTACCATCCGTTGCGGTAACGCCTATGGTAAAAACGATTACTCCGCCCTACGACGACGTGCTATCAGTGGAATTATCTTCGTTGCAATTGTCATGATATTTATGGCGCTACTACCGTTATTTCTACGCCACGAAATTGCAGCGCTTTACAGTACAAACGATAAAATCATCGACATTGCCAGCAGTATCTTTATCCTTGTTGGGCTATTTCAGATTGGTGATGGATTGCAAGTGTGCACCGCGGGCATTTTAAGAGGCATCCACGACACGCGAATGCCAATGTTCTACGCTTTTATTGGCTACTGGCTGGTTGGATTTCCTACAGCTCTAATCGGATATTATTGGCTTAACATAGGCGTTGCGGGTCTATGGATTGGTATGCTTGTTGGACTCTCATTAACCGCCATTCTTGGAATTCGACGCGTTTTCTGGCAAATCCGCAAACGCTAACGCATTATCCACTCATTCAGGAAAAAGCGACTCAAGGACGAGAGCAAGACCATCCTCAGCATTACTAGCCGTTACATAGCTTACCTGTGCTTTTATATCATCAGGTGCATTACCCATAGCCACGCTATAACCAGCATAGCGCAACATATCAAGATCATTATAATTATCCCCAAAGGCGATGACTTCCTCCGCACTAACGCCTAATTTATTCTCCATAAAACGAATAGCGCTTGCCTTAGTCGCCGCTTTATTCACGATTTCTAAATACTCATTTTTTGATCTATGAATTTCTAAATGAGGAAATTGCGGTCTAAGCTCCCCTTCCAACTGAAGGATTGAAGAGGCTTCTGCCATCACAAGTATTTTGTGCACATTAATCAACTCAAACGAAGGCTTACCTGATGCTCGTAACCCTGTGATATCACCTTCCTGCACTGTCCAATAATTATTAGGGTCGGGGCTATACCATTGCGTACCCTGATAATAATTAATCGATAATCCCGTTTGCTTCTCCAACAAATTTTCCAATTTACGCAAATCATCATTAGCTAAGGTAACGCTATATAGTTCACGCATATCGCCGTCAAGAATCAACGCGCCATTAAAAGCAATCAATGGCTGCTGACTACCAATAGCATTTGTGAACGGAGTCATAGCAAGCGGTGGACGCGCTGAAACGAGAACGAACGGAATGCCTCTTGCAACTACACGCTGAGCAGCACTGAGTGTCCGCGGACTCATCTGATGTGCACGATTAAGTAAAGTCCCGTCAATATCACTAAAAATAGCACGATAAATCATCATCTCACCTTCCGTATTAAAGTAATTTTTCTAGTTGGTCACGAAAAAATGCGGCACGCCAACCCGTTAATAAACGACTTGCAGAATCAGGTTTGGCACAAAATTGCTTGAGCAAACGTGCTGAAGCAAGCATATCTGGATGAATACCTAAGTCACTCGCTACATCATTAGTATACTGACATAAATGCTCAAAAAAACGTCGCTTATTTGGACTTAGACGAGGACTCATCGGCACAGAAGGTAAAACAGAATCTTCGTTAAACTGTTGCGTCAGATACGCCATATCCTGCCAAAGCATATGATTAACACCTATATCCTCTGCAATAGCTTCGACTTGTTGTGGACGCCTTTTGGCAATCTTGATAATTTGTTGATCACTAAGAACTTCACGCCGTGGTAAATCATACAATTCAGCCAAGCGCTCACGTGTTTCTGTAAGGATTTGCGCGACGCGTTTCTCACTTCCACACAAAGACGGAGCACCTTGCAAACGATACCAATGCCAAGCTGCACGCTCTTCCTTTTGTCTCTCTAAAAGAAAAGTACACTCCTCAGCCCACCAAGACAAACGTCCCAAACGTTGTAACTCCGCAACTAATAGCGGATATAAACGTACCAGCAGCCCGACATCATCTGCAGCATACGCTTGCTGCCTCTCACTAAGAGGTCGCAACAACCAGTCACTACGCGTTTGACTTTTATCCAGATAAATACCTAAAAAATGGGCGACCAATGCGGCATAACTTACCGTCATCTGCGACGAACAAAGTGCAAAACCTACCTGAGTATCGCGTACAACAAAAGGCTTTCCTCCCCCATACAATCGCATCAATTCCAAGTCCTGAATTCCAGCGTGCACAACTAAAGGAGATGGATGAGATAAAATCATCTGCCACGGTACAGAATCGGGCTGTAACAACACATCGAATAATACGGCGGTGCAGACAGGCTGACAAAGCTGTATTAGTGATAATTTAGGAAAAAATGACCGCTCACGCACAAACTCGCTGTCATAGCATAAAATTCTATCTGACAAAAAAAGCGTTTGCTGTGAACCCAGAAGCCAAGGCGTATAACAGTCCATCTCTAAATATAAAATCAGCCAATAAATTTACGCAAAATAACACGAACGACACATCCGGAGAAAGTTTGTTTTGCTGCTACGCCGTCCATCTGTATAATACGCAACCTTGCTGGCATCGCCAGCATTCCTTGCTACCTTACGGTAGCTTTTTAATCCACAAGGAATCTTTATGAGACATTATGAAATCGTTTTTCTGGTTCATCCAGATCAGAGCGAACAAGTTAATGCGATGAGTGAACGCTATCGCGGCATCGTAGAAGCAGCAAAAGGAAAAGTCCATCGCTTTGAAGATTGGGGACGCCGTATATTAGCTTACCCCATCAACAAACTGGTCAAAGCACACTACATACTAATGAATATAGAATGCGATGCCAGCACCTTAGCTGAACTGGAAAATAACTTCCGCTTTAATGACGCTATTCTACGTCATCTCACCGTCCGTCGGGACGAAGCCATCACTGAAGCATCACCGATGCTCGACAGCAAAAAGAAGGAGAGCTAAACCATGGCACGTCGTAGATCTTGTCGTTTCACCGCTGAAGGCGTAAAAGAAATTGATTACAAAGACCTAGAAACTCTCAAGGCTTTTATCAACGAAACCAGCAAAATTGTACCCGCACGTATTACTGGAACCAATGCTTTCTATCAGCGTCAATTAGCTACAGCTATTAAGCGAGCTCGACTCCTCGCACTTCTACCTTACTCAGATCAGCACTAAGGAGAAAATATGAACGTAATCCTCTTAGAAAAAGTAGCCGGTCTTGGCGAACTAGGTGACCGAGTAGACGTAAAATCAGGCTATGCGCGTAATTTTCTCATTCCGCAAGGCAAAGCAACAGAAGCAACCAAAGCAAACATTGAACGTTTTGAAGCACGCCGTGCAGAATTAGAGAAGCAACAAGCTGAACGGTTGGCTGACGCAGAACGCCGTGCTGCCGCCCTTTCAGGGAAAGTTTTAACAGTTCTAGCAAAAGCAGGCGACGAAGGTAAACTTTTTGGTTCAGTTGGCACGCAAGACATTGCAGAAGCCGCTATCCAACAAGGACTACAACTCGTTCGTAGTGAAGTAATGATGCCTAATGGCACTATTCGTGAAATTGGTGAATACAATATTTCACTTCACCTCTTTGCAGGCATTACGACAGAAGTACTTGTTCGTGTCGTTGCTAGCGAATAACATCTCCTTCAAAATAAAAAGCCGGAAAGTGATTCTTACTTTCCGGCTTTTTTAATGAGGCTAATTTACTCTGAGACCTGTGCAAAACCCTCCAACTCATCCACTCATTCATTTTTCAACACAAATGAACCTGTTTTCTGCTT
>JAUMZX010000029.1 GCA_030527905.1 Cardiobacteriaceae bacterium | reverse complement strand
CTATCCGTGGTACTATAGTAGTCATAATATATTTATTTATCTTAGTTACGACTGTTTTGTTGTTTTAGGAACCTGAGAGCAATGAGCGATTTTGCCAAAGAAATATTACCAGTCAATCTGGTTGATGAAATGCGCAGTTCATATTTGGACTACGCTATGAGTGTTATTGTCGGACGCGCCCTTCCCGACGCTCGAGACGGCCTAAAACCTGTACATCGTCGCGTACTTTTTTCTATGCATAAACAAGGTAATGCTTGGAATAAAAAATACGTCAAATCAGCAACAATTGTCGGCGACGTCATGGGTAAATACCATCCGCACGGCGATAGTGCGATTTATGACACATTAGTCCGAATGGCACAGCCTTTTTCTTTACGTTATCCGCTAGTAGATGGACAAGGTAACTTTGGCTCTATGGATGGAGATCCACCCGCAGCTTATCGCTATACCGAAGCACGTATGGCAAAAATTGCACATAGTTTATTAACGGATATTGAAAAAGAGACGGTGGATTTTGCACCGAACTATGATGGTAGTCATTCTGAACCTACCGTACTGCCTGCTCGAATGCCCAATCTTCTTATCAACGGTAGTTCTGGTATTGCCGTTGGTATGGCGACAAATATTCCACCGCATAACCTTGGAGAGACATTGGATGCCTGTCTATATCTTTTAGAGCATCCTGATGCCGACATTTCCGCTTTAATGCATTATTTACCTGGTCCTGATTTTCCGACAGGTGCCCTTATCAATGGGGCGAAAGGTATCCGCGAGGCTTATGAAACAGGACGCGGTAGGGTTTACATTCGAGCAAAAACCCATGTAGAGACAGATGAACATAATGGTAAACAAACCATTGTCGTGGATGAGATCCCGTATCAAGTGAATAAAGCCAATCTACTCAGCAAAATAGCGGATTTGGTCAAAGAGAAGAAAATCGAAGGCATCACAGCACTACGAGATGAATCAGATAAAGATGGCATTCGCATGGTTATTGAGTTGCGTCGGGGGGAAGTTGCAGAAGTAATTCTTAACAATTTATTCCAGTTGACGCAATTACAAGTTGTTTTCGGCATTAATATGATGGCGTTAGTGGGAGGACAACCGCGCTTACTTTCATTAAAAGAGGCGCTAGAAGTCTTCCTAGCACACCGCCGTGAGGTGGTAACACGTCGTAGTATATTTGAGCTCCGCAAAGCACGCGAACGCGCACATATTTTGGAAGGACTCTCCATAGCGCTTGCTAACATTGACGAGATTATTGAGTTAATTAAACGTTCCTCCGGACCAGCAGAAGCTAAAGAAGCGCTTCTTGCTAAAGGGTGGCCACCAGGGCAAGTAGTAGATATGTTGGCAAGAGCTGGTGTTGAGAATTCTCGCCCTGATGGACTTGCCAAGCAATATGGCATGCATGATGACGCTTATCATCTCTCTCCCGAGCAAGCACAAGCGATTCTTGATTTGCGTTTACACCGTTTAACCGGACTTGAACAAGATAAAATTCTGACGGAATTCCAAGAAATCATCAAAGAAATCGAGAATTTGCTTGAAATCTTACAGGTACCTGAACGGCTGCTCGCCGTCATCAAAGAAGAACTTTTGGATATCAAAGCGCAATTTAACGACGTACGTCGCACTCAAATTCTTGACACCCATTTGAATCTCTCGCTGGAAGACCTCATTGCGGAAGAAGACCGCGTTATCACCCTCTCTCACGAAGGCTACATTAAAGCCCAACCGCTTGCCGATTATGAAGCACAACGTCGAGGCGGCAAAGGGAAGTCTGCGACTTCTGTCAAAGATGAAGACTTTGTTGAACAGATTTTTGTTGCTAACACGCACGATACCATGCTCTGTTTCTCCAATCGCGGTAAAGTGTATTGGTTGAAGGTTTACGAATTACCACAAGCTGGTCGTAATGCCAAAGGCAAACCAATTGTCAATTTATTGCCCTTTGAGGCGGGCGAACGCCTAAACGCTGTCCTAACAACACGTGAATATCCAGATGATCAACATCTGTTCTTTGCTACCAAAAGTGGCACCGTCAAGAAGACGCCCTTGTCCGAATATTCGCGTCCACGCAGTATCGGCATCATCGCTATCAACTTGCGTGATGATGACGAACTGGTTGATGTTGCACTAACCGATGGACGCCGCGACATTATGCTCTTTTCAGATGCGGGTAAAGCTGTACGTTTCCACGAAAAAAATGTGCGCAGTATGGGACGGGGTTCTACCGGTGTTCGAGGTATGAATTTAGATGACGGACAACGGGTTATCGCTCTTTGTGTTGTGCAGGATGAAGGCGATATTCTTACTATTACAGAGAACGGCTACGGCAAGCGTACTCCTGCTGCTGATTACCCACAAAAAGGCCGAGGAACCAAAGGCGTAATTTCTATTGCCTGTAGTGAACGCAACGGGCGAGCCGTTTGCGCTGTTCAGGTCCAAGAAGACGAGCATATTATGTTGGTTACAGATAACGGGACGCTTGTTCGTACCCGAGTAGCGGAAATCTCTACCAGCGGACGCAACACGCAGGGCGTACGTCTGATTCGCACCAGTGACAATGAAAAACTGATCGCGGTGGCAAAAATCGTCGCCGAAACGGAAGACGACAGTGGCGGCGACGACAATAGCGAAACTTCCGAAAGCTGAATCACAAACGTCAACAGATATGATAATATTAGTAAGAATCCGAAATGGGCAGATTACCGTGGGATGGAGAAATACGAGTCAGCATAATCGCGGCTACGCAGGATCAAAATTCCCTTGGGCGCAGTCGCTCCGCGTGAACGGGGTAAAGACAACTGCCCATGCTCTGCTACCAAGCGATACTTAGATAAGATTAAAAGAGATTTCACCATAGCCTCACACGGAGACGGCCATGCACAAAATCATCCTCCTATTCGCGTTTGCCGCCTTCAGTGTTCGCGCCACGCCACAGGAAGACGCCCGCGCCCAGATCACCAACTTGCCGCCCATCCGCTGAAAAAAGGAGAACAACATGCTACTCGGCGCCGCCATAGGTGACATCATCGGTTCACGCTTCGAATTTAATAACTATCGTCAAACCGATTTTGATCTTTTTACGCCAGAATCCAGATTTACCGATGATACGGTTTGCACGGTTGCGATTGCCGAATGGGTGCTACATGGCTGCCATGACGATCTGGTTTCTATTATGCAACGCTGGTGCCGACGTTATATGGGTTGTGGTTTTGGCGACAATTTTATGCGCTGGGCGCTCAATGATGACCCGCAGCCATACAACAGCTACGGCAACGGCGCTGCCATGCGAGTTTCTCCTGTTGGCTGGGCATTTTCTACTCTTGATGACACCTTAAGCTATGCCACGGCATCCGCCGCGATCACACATAATCACCCCGAAGGTATTAAAGGTGCGCAAGCCACGGCCGCCGCAATTTATCTTGCTCGTAACGGCAGCGACAAAGAAGCGATTAAAAATAAAATAACCGATTACTTCGCTTACGATTTAGAAAAAAACTGCGATACGATCCGCTTGGACTATGAATTTAATGAAAGCTGCCAAGGGACTGTGCCGCAGGCGGTGACGGCGTTTCTGGAAAGTCATGATTTTGAGCATGCGATGCGTCTGGCGGTATCGCTTGGCGGCGATAGCGATACTCTTGCCGCGATTACCGGCAGTATCGCTGAAGCCTATTATTCGGAGATACCAACCAGCATACAAGCGCAGGCCATCGAACGCTTGCCCGCTGAAATGCTAGACGTTCTCTCCCTATTGCCACAGGCATAGAATTTGTATTTTGTGCCGCTCAAAGCCAAACATCCCAAGAGATAGCGGCTTTCGATCGTATCGGAAAACCTACAAAAGATTCGGCCAACACCATGTCAAATGCAAGCGTGGCTACGACTTTCTACTGCTCCTGCCTATCCGCACGGATTGATCTCTCTAAGGTACATAATTTCACGTAAAGCACATGCTAATTAAGGCAGGCGTACCCGCACGATTCTTTGGTCAAAGCGAGGGCCTATACACCGCAAGATAGCCCGAAAAAACCACGGATAACGGCGACCACACGTTTTGCTGAGCAAGCTTTCGTGCTGCCTTTGTAATCCTGGTAGCCATTGCTCCAACTCACGAGAGTCTTTCAAAGACCATTTAAACTCTGGCGGGGTTTTCCCCATAGTGCGCAATGAGTCATGCTGCTTAGCCTTACCTACCAATATCGTTGGAATAATGTCAAAAACAAGTGTTGCCTGCGGCAAATGGCGCGCCAAAGTTGCAAATAATGCTTTTACATCAGCTATATCAAAATACATCAACACCCCTTCGCAAAGCAGTAAGGTCGGCTTATTGCATGCCGCGATGCGTGTCATCCAATCTTCATCAAACAGTGAGCATCCAAGATAATGGTTATGAGATGCTGGTAACAACTGCTTTCTTAGCTCAATAACTTCTGGCAGATCCAAATCGTACCATGCTGTAACGGCAGGCCGTCCCAAGCGTTCATAGCGCGCATCCAATCCTGCTCCCAATTGCACGACGACGGCATCAGGATGTGAAGCGATAAACGCTTGCGCTTCACGATCAAATAATTGGGCACGACCAGAGCACCCCGCTTGAGATAGCTTTGCGTTGGCAAATTTGTTGAAATCATAATCAATCATTGCCATCATGCGTGGCGCTTCATGATCCACTAACAAGGGCACACTTTCCTTCTGCTCAACTGCCTTGGCCCACAAAGGTATCAATAAAGTTTCAGATACTGTCGTTATATCCAGCGCAATTTTCTCACTCATATTCCGCTCCTACTAATTGCAAATGAAATATATTCTTACTATACGCCACCCCTAACCATTATCCTATATAAGAAAATCCCTTAAAATTTCTTTGCCGTATCCAACACTATAAGCATTTCTTATGTTTTCTTTGTTTATCAATAATCCTTACAATCCACATAACATTCCTCGTTTATCTTTACTTCCCCTTAATAAATACCAGTCAATAGACCATAGCAATATCATCAGAGCGCACAAAGCGCGGTCTACAGGCTTAGTTCAATATAGCCCGTAAGTTTGGCGATGGCTAGGCATTTCCCTTAGGGTTCTTAATCTTGCTTGCCTACCATCACACGCTGTCATTTATCTTGCATAGAACAACGAGCTATCGCGTTCGCAACAATATCGCTATTATTCTCATCTGCAACAACACAGAGGAAAGACGTATGTCCCGCATCACACTAATCGCACCAAGCGCTATACACGAAAACGGTCTTAATACGCTTTATCAGACCTTAAAAGCCAAAGGGCTTACATTACATGGCGGTGCAGGTTTTGAAAAATTTGACGACTATAATGCATGGCTTGCCTTTGTACGTGCCCCTCGTGGAACGCCCGCTCCCGATAATTCATACCGTAAAGTTGCAGATAGTACTTATGTAGCGCTGCAAGGTGAGCAAGTGATTGGTATCATCAATATTCGGCACGAGCTAACGGATTTTTTGCGACAAATCGGCGGGCACATTGGTTATGCCATTCACCCTGGTTACTGGAATCAAGGCTATGCAACGGAAATGCTCGCGCTTACACTGGAAAAAACCGATGCGCTCCATATTGATACATTGCTCCTGACCTGTAGCGCTGACAATCCGGCATCAGCTCGCGTTATCGAAAAAAATGGTGGTATTTTGGAGAAAACGGTTGAGCATGAAGGAATGACCGTACAGCACTATCGCATCCACCGTAAATTGCCTTTAGAGAAAGCGCCTAGTTCTCTCGTTCGCTACAAGCAAATGCCCGTATGGACACGCGACACCATTCCAGAGGCAGTACTGGCGCAACACAATACGAAAGTCGGTACATGGGGCAAATTGCGCGTATTGGGTGGCAGCCTGACCTTCCATGAGCTTAATGCCGACGGAACGATTATCGCCAGTCATCAACTTACACCAGACAGTGAGATTTGGACTATTTATCCGCAACAATGGCATAAAGTTGAACCGCACGGCGATGATTTCGCCATGCAATTAGAATTCCATTGTGAACCGACAGATTACGTAGAGAAAAAATACGGCATGACGGCTACCCACTCAGCGATTAAAGCGGCCGTACAAACAGTTCCGGTTGGGAAAACATTAGATCTTGGGTGCGGTCACGGTAGAAACGCCCTATATCTTGCACTGCTAGGTTATGACGTGACCGCGCTAGACCACAATCCTGAAGCTATCGCCAGCCTTGCCGAACGTGCAGCTGAAGAGACGTTACCACTACGCGCGGCAACTTATGACATCAATAACGCCCATCTTACGGAGCAATACGACTTTATCTTTTCTACGGTTGTTTTCATGTTCCTTCAGGCAGAACGCATACCTGCCATCATTGCTGATATGCAGGCGCATACCCAAGCTGGCGGTTACAATCTCATCGTTTGTGCGATGGATACCGATGATTATCCCTGTCATATGCCTTTTTCCTTCACCTTCAAAGCAGGCGAACTGCGTCAATATTATCGTGATTGGCAACTGCATACTTACGAAGAAGCTCCTGGTAATCTGCACGCGACTGATAAACACGGCAACCCCGTCCGCTTAAAATTCGTCACCATGCTGGCGCAGAAAGGCTGAAGACATCAGCGTGATGATAAAAAAACGAGCGGTGCAGTTATCATATGACGACGGTTCCGCTCGTATAGTAACTACGTTGCAAAGATGCAACGGCCAAGAACCGTTGATACGAGTTGCATATAGTGAGGGGATAAGCCCGTATTTCAATAGTGACGCTCTATATACCGCAAGAAAAAGTAGACCACTCCTTCCTGATGGTGCTTTAAACCTTTATGTATGCGCAATGGGCATAGCGTCTCATAAAAATGCTGTGTACCGCGTAATATTGATTACGTAAGGACGCTGTTTTCAGCTCGCGTGATTGTAGGGGGAACATCAGCAGTTTATAGAAATCATTTATCGGTCGGGCAAGTGACGGTTTCAAGTCGCACAGTCTGCTCAATCCTTCACTTTATATATGGATAAATATGAAAATAGTAGATGTTTGCTAGTATCTACACAGCATTAACACAATAAAGTGGAGGCGCATCCAGCGTCAAAACCCGCGCCTTCACATCAACATCAGCGAATCAGGCGAACCTCAAATGCCGTTATCTCCATGCGCCACTTCTTATACAGCAGAATATCAAGTGTTATACAGCGATAATATGTACCACGGATAACGCCTCGCAAAGCGCATAAACAGATATGCTTCTTCAGCTGATTAAATATTCTGCCCGCGATACATCGCGGATACACAGTCTTTCATCTAGCAACGCAATGGTTTTACTCCAGATTTACCCAAACAGGCTGTCATCTGGCATTTTGTTACCCACGATTTTGGGGTTGAGTTTATACATTTCACCCAAGAACTGCAGAATCTCCGCGCTATTCTCTTTAGCATTGATTGCGCAGAGTGCTGAGTGTTCAAAAGAACGCTCTAAAGCAGGAACAGGGGCTGGCATGTAATTAGCGGCAATTTCGGCGGCACTCTTACTATTTGCCATAACCCAATCGACTGCTGCAAGCAGGTCTTTATCCAGAGCGGCAAGGAACGCTCCGTTTTCTTTCGCCGCACTTTCAGAAATCATTAACCCCGCCTGCGCAATACCATTCTGACTGCCGAAATCATTATTCCAAGTTTTATCTAAGGAAAAACTGCGTTCAATATTAACGCCATTTTGTTTGCCTTTCAGGATGGCAGCACTGGCTAGCGGTTCAGGCAACAGCGCATTCGGAAAATCTTTTTGAATGAATAAAGTTACTGCTTCCGCTGGCGTCGCCGTATAGGTAATTAAGTCACTCAGATCAACACCGGCGCGTTTACTGAGTATTTGTAAGACCAAGTCTGGCATATCGCCTTTGAAAGGCATCACGAGCTTCTGTCCTGCCAATTGTTTGAGTTCTTGGATAGGATGCGTTTTACTCATAATGGCAAGAAGGCCTCTTGTCATGATGTTATGTAATAAAACTGGCTGACCTTGCGCTCGCAGGTTAGCCGCAACGTAGCTGGGTACGATACTGATTTCAATGCTCTTGTTGAGCAAACCTGCACGCAGATGATCTGGCGTGCGCCAGCTTTGTACATTAAAGGGGCGAATCTTACGCGCCTCCCCAATCTGGGCAGCAACTGCTAGAAGTACCGTTGGCGTGACAGGAGGTCCCCATAATGTGAAGCCGCTGTTATCGGCAGCATGTAAAGGAAGTGTGCTGGCAGCCAGCGCGGCTGTACTAAGCGCGATAAATTGACGACGTTTTAACATAGCTAGCTCCTATGAACTTGGTATTGAAAGAAGATATCTGATTTCGCTTTAACGCTAGAATCTCTTCATGACAACATTGCACAAATCAAAAAAATGAAAAATTCAGCATTTATAAATTCAAATTAAAACCTAACCAAAAGGTTCGCTCTGGCGCAGCAACTGCATTAGGATTGAGTGACGCTGTATGCGGCTGCTCGTTATACGCATTGTATTTACGATCAAAGACGTTGTTGATGCCCAATGTGAGGGCTAAGCGATTGCGCGTTTGCAGACCAGCATAGAGATTGATTGTGGCATAACTGCCCATCGGAAGATCTAATCCCAGCCCTTTATTTTTGTCAGCATCACGACGGCTGTTCTTATGGGCATAATGCACGTCGGCACCTAAATTGTAACTACCAAATGACGCATAGGAACGCCAGTCAAGCGCCAGATCAGCACTAAACGGACGGACGTGGTACAACGGACGATGATCGCTATCGTTTTCACCATATTGATAACGTAAGCGGCTACGTGTAGCCAAATTATCGGTCAAGCTTTTTGCCGCATCCATTTCAAATCCGATAAGGGTTGCGTTGATGTTACGGGAGATCACATTCTGGTCGTCTTTGTTAATGCCCTTTTGCCCACGGGCGCGATCCAGAGTAATAAAGTTTCTGCTTTTATCGTAATCCGCTTTGACTTCTATTTTCCATGCTCCCGCAATATCACCATTTGCCACCGATCCATATTCGCGCCAGCCTGAGCCCTGCCAATGTCCACTTAGAGTAAGACGATTGTGCCGCTCTGGCTTCAAGAAGGGGTTACCAATCCAGCCCATACCATTTTGTCCTGGTAAGGCATGAAAACGTTCGGTGTTATCCGGTTGACGTATAAGACTATCCAACGCAATATGGTATGTTTGTTGCTCATCTGGTTTATATTCATAAGCTAACGCGGCACCAACGCCTTGCGTATTCCTCTTTTTATTTACGCTTTGCCCGTAGTATTGTTGCCAAATCTGATTGGGCGCAGGAAAATCTTGTGAACCGATATGAGAGGTTTTATTTTTTGCCCGAGGATCAGCGCTCAAATAGTCGTAACTGATTCCACCACTCAATTGATGTTGTGCGGATGGTGTCCAGTAATGGTCATAAAAAATATGCCAGTGATCGCTGTGAATATCAGGAAAACGATAGGCATTACGAAGTTTGCCTTGCGGTGTGTTGATTGAACGTTCAGCATGGTGTTCGTCGTGTCCATATTGCATCCCGATTTGTGAGCGTTGCTCACCATATTGCAATCGATAGTCAGCACTAACTTCGCTGATATTACGATCAATTTCCATATTAATATGCGGCTGATTCGGTTGCGCAGTGCGCAGTTGGTAATTATTAGCCCGACGATCCAAGTGAATATTCCGAGCATTGAAATTAAACGTATTATCCTGTTCCTGCGAACCAAGACGCGCAGTAGCATTGACAACAACACGGCGAGTATTGAGTGCATCTATTTGGTTGTGCGGTTGTTTATCATGACCAATATTATCCCGTATTAGCCCTAAACGATACTCCTGCAAAGCGTTAGGAACAGCACCTACAATAACCGCTTCTCCATCCCGTGTGTAGCCGACATTCACGCGCTTACCATTACTATCTTTATAATCGCTGAGATGCTGCCGATACACATGTCCTATCGCGTAGGTGTTGCTACCGCGCCAATGTAACAACGCCCGCTCACTATCGCCAAGTGGGCTTATTTGCCCGCCAATATGTAACGGACGTGTAGTATCGTCACTCACATCTTGAGCAACACTAGGAGTTGTCCATGCACGGCGGTAGTCATACTGATTTTGTATAGGAAAATTAAAATCTGTCTGTGGCGTAATAATCGACGGAGGAGCAAAATTATATTGCATCTTATAGGCATCAGCACTGCCAGATCAGTACTTTCTTCTGCATGCGCTGCAATAACGGTTAACAACGGTAAGCAATAACGGAGATACATAAAGAGACGCTCCATAGATTTAATTTTACTAATGATAAAGCATATTCTTTAGATGTAAGAATTAATCGCGTTGTTTACACTTTTCCTTTTTGCATGGATGTCCAATTTTGGACATTTTTAGCTATTGTCAAGAATGCCAAAGGCACGACAAAGTCGCATGGTTCTTGATAGTAGCTAAAAATTCCTAAAAAATCCTTTATGCAAAAAATAAAAGCAAACAAATCTCAAAAATGTAAACAACGCTCCGATTTCCTACACTTTAGATTTAAATATTTTTTATAATTTTTTTATATGCAATTATTTATCAACATGTTTGTAAAAAACTTTTTCCTAGCAGCATACCTTTATATATTAAAGTCACATCACAACTAGGCATGACAAAACGCTGTTTTTCTTTGCAATTATTATAGTTCAAGGCTATTTTTCTATAAGGTGTTGTCAGTGTGCTGTTAGCTTAAAAAATGATAAACAGATCATGACATCAATAACCTTTTCCTGATCATAAATGCGGCATATAGCGAATTAACTGCCTCTACATATAGCTAAAGTCATTATTTCCATGATAATGAGCAAGCGGTGGTAAGAAATGATTTTCTTGACCATTTTGCGGCCTTTATACTGTTTGCCGAACAGTACATGCACGCTATATCGAAGCATTATTTGCATCTCATGAAGACTAAAAATAAGGACAAACGATGCAAAATTACCATATTGATGTTAAAGCGTCATTCGTGATGCGAGGTTCAGTCATGAGAATAAGCGATAATCTTGAAACCGTTACATAAGGCTGTAATTTGCAGATTCGAGATATTCGCTATTTTCTTCCACGCTTTCTCATATCTGAGGTATTGCATTCACCAGACTTTTGGAACACTCACCAAAGACGAGTTCGTAAAAAATGTATAGTATGACGCTCTTAAAAAAAATAAAATCACCGTATCCAATGAATGATTACAATGCATTTTCTATCTGTTATAGAGGTAAAAATGAAATCCTTAATGAATCGACGTTATCATCCTGTCCTATTAGCTATATTAGTCACCAGTATCATACATAACGCTCAAGCGGCAGGCGAACCGAACAAAAAATATTCTCCTATTAGTACAGATTATGCCGTACCTACCAAAAATGTATTATGGGTTAATCCAGACATTGGTAATAATGATGCCGCTGGTACAAAAGAAAAGCCGCTGAAAACAATACATAGGGCCGTACAAGTCACAAAAGATGGAGCGACTATCGTGCTACAAAGTGGCGCTTACCGTGAACCGCATTTTTTTATCACAAAAAATAATATTACTTTGCAAGCGGAACCTCATGGAAATGTATGGATAAAAGGAAGCGATGTTATCGCGGATAAGCGTTGGCAAGCTGAAGGTAATCTATGGAAAGTTAGCGGCGATGATTTACAAAATTTTTGTCATGTTTGCACGTTATCTGCTGATCCTGATTTGGCAAAAATGTCTGCTTATCCCGAACAAGTCTTTATTAATGATGAGCCATTAACGCAGGTTAAAACAAAAGCTGAAGTTAAAGCTGGTACTTTTTTTGTAGAAGATAAAACTCCCACGACGTTGAAATCGCCTAAAAACAATAGAGCGGGCTATAACATTGGTGCTCAAGATAGTATTACTTACTATCTGGGTTCCAATCCACATGCTGGTACCGTTGAGATTTCACAACGTGCACGCGCATTTACGGTAGTGGGTAGAAATTTCTCCATGAAAGGTATCAATGTCGCACAGTATTCGCCAAATCAAGTTTGGGGATTTAATGACCCTAAAATGGGCGATATTAGTGGTCCCGTTGCACTGGCCATCGTTGGAGATAATGCCCGAGTAGAAAATGGTATTTTTACGCAAAATACAAGTGCTGCTTTAGCTGCGCTCGAAAAGCCTAATATTCGTATTACTCAGAACAAATTCATTGATAACGGTGGTTCTGGCGCTGGCGGTAACCGCGCCAATAATCTGGTCTTTGCAAACAACTTCTTCTCAAATAATAATATAGATGGCTATCCAACCAATGGTTCTGTTTGCGGTGCATATTGCGGACTATCGCATTTGAAAGTAACGCATGTTTTGAATCTTACGTTCCGCGATAATATTGTTGATGATTCTAAGAATAAACCGGCATGGTTGGGTGCTAATACCCGAGAAGATCAGTTGGCCGGATTTTGGTGTGATGAAGGCTGTATCAATACTAAGGTCGTGAATAATTTCTTTACTAATGTACCAACTGCTATTATTTATGAAGTTTCTGACTCTGGTATTATTGCTTCCAATATTATTGAGAACAGCGGCACAGGCATTGGTATTGCTGGTTCTAGCAATACGCGTATTTATAACAATACTATTTCTCGTACCTTTAGACCGATAATTTTGCGAGAAGATACGCGCATCGGTGGCTGTAATCATTACGCGAATGGAAAATGCCAAATCGAAGAGGGTTGGTCAAAAGGAAAAGGTTTAAGCTGGGATCTTACTGGGCTAGAATTTTATAATAATATTATTTCTTCGCGCGCGGCGCAGCCAAATGATGGTGCGGGGCCTTACTGGGCTTATCCAATACGCATGGAAGGCGATATTAATCAGGATGGTAAGAAAAAAACTTTCAGTAACGATATGTTCAAGGGGCTGGATTATAACGCGTACTATCGCAGTAATTTAAAAGATGAACCGGTATTGATAACTTGGGATCTTGCTGAGATAAAATATCCGCTGAATATTCTTTTTACACGCGCTTCTGATCTTCTGCGTCATCCTAAATTGAATAAGCAGATTAATGGTCTAGAACGTCATGCTTTAGATTTATTCGGTACCCGCGCTGAAAACCCTTACTTTATGCTTGAGGCCTCAGCCAATGATGCTTATCGTCAAAGTAATTACCATCTACGTTCGGATAGTCCTGCGCGTGGTTCCGGTAGGGCATTACCACTTGATATTGCCCGTGCTATTGACCCAAGTGGCGGTATCAAACCCGGTGTTGCAGTTGACCGAGGTGCGCTAAAGAACATTTTGATGGATGCAACCAATGGGGCATCCTCTCCACATTCGGCCGCTAAAAAGCAGCAGACTACAACAGCAGCTACTTCTCAAAGCTCAGCGGCTCAGGCGCAAACATCAGCGGTGAACGCTGTGTCCTCACAACAAACAACAGTACGAAATCATAACGGTGCAATTAATGCCACGACAAATTCCCTTGAATCCATTAATAGTTCCAATAGTCCAAAAGGCAACAATGCTACCGCAAACACAGCATCAGCCACGAACATAGCCGCGACAGCAAGCAAAGCAGAAGTATCTAATGCCGTATCAAATGAAAATGCCCATTACAACGAACTTCCGCCCAAACGTGACGAACCACAATACGACCGCATTCAACCATATAGTGAAGGGATGGCTGCTGTTGAAAAATCAGGACGATGGGGATTCATCAATCAAGGCGGACGAGAAGTCGTTAGACCACAATATGATGATGCTTGGAGTTATCGGGAAGGACGGGCAGCAGTCGCTCGCAATAACCATTGGGGCTATATTGATCAAAAAGGCAGAGAAATTGTGTCACCACACTATGACCAAGCGCTGCCTTTTGGGGAAACAAGGGCTGCGGTCAAGAAAAATGGTCAATGGGGGTTCATTGATAGCACAGGTAAAGAAATTGTTAAACCACAATATGATAAAGTCTGGCCATATAAAGATGGGCGCGCAAACGTTATCAAAAATGGTCATCGCACCGTCATTGACTTGAACGGCAATGAAGTCGGAAACCGTCTATGACCTTTTGGTACGCAGACGCTCATAGTTGTTTACCGCTTCACGGCGATACCGACATCAATCAACTACGCCTGCATTACGATGCAGGCGTACGCTATCTTTCCGTCAATGTGGGAATGGATATGAATCCACTCGCACAAATTATGACAACAATAGCGGGGTTTCGTCAGCAAATTGCGGATAGCGATTGGATTGAACTTGCCGAAACGCATGCAGATATTCTACGTATCGCTAATAATAATAAACTTGCCATCAGTTTTGATCTGGAAGGCGCATTACCACTACTTGAATCGCCGAATATGGTTGCGCTTTATCATCGTCTAGGTGTTCGGCAAATTCATCTTGCTTATAATCGAAGTAATTCAGTTGCAGGTGGAGCACATGATAGCGGCAGCCTGACATCTTTAGGCGAACAGATTGTCGATGCTATTCATGCAGCGGGCATTCTCATGGATCTGAGTCATAGCAACGAACAGACGGCGCTAGATATCTGTACATATAGTGGTAACCGACCAGTTCTCTACAGCCATGCCAATCCACAAGCACTCGTCCCACACGGTCGCAACATTACTGATCGCGCTATTCGCGCTTGTGCCTCTACGGGCGGCATCATTGCATTGAACGGTGTTGGAACTTTTATTGGCGATCCCGACTTACAACCCCGTTCGCTAATTCCTTTCATTGATTATATCGTGCAAATGGTTGGCATCGAACATGTCGCAATCGGTTTGGACTATTGTTATGATGATGGTGTACCTGACATCCCTGCAAACGTTAACCGCCAATATTGGTGGCCGCCTTCCTCTGGTTATGACCCTAAAAAAGGACTAAGCGGCAAATACGTTAGTCCTAGCGGTTTAGAGGAAATACATAAAGGATTGCAACAGCGGGGATATCATGAGGCAGATGTAAAAGCTATCATGAGAGATAATCTGTTACGATTAATTGCCAACGTATGGATCCCAAAGGATGATAACTTCTAGTCTATAGAATCCTCTCGCCACGGCATTTTTCTTATATAGACTTGCGCTACATCAATTTGTGCAACAAGC
>JAUMZX010000028.1 GCA_030527905.1 Cardiobacteriaceae bacterium | reverse complement strand
TCCAGCGATTTGTCGATTGACTTGGGGACTGCTAATACGCTGATTTATGTGCGTGGCGAGGGATTGGTGCTGGATGAGCCTTCTGTGGTGGCGATTGCTGAAGATCCGCAGGATGGGCGCAAGAAGATTGTTGCGTATGGGTCTCAGGCTAAACAGATGTTGGGGCGTACGCCAGGAAATTTAACCACAGTACGACCGATGCAAGATGGCGTTATTGCTGATTTTAAAATTACTTCGATGATGCTTAAACATTTTATTCATCGTGCGCATCGTCGGAAGGGGTTTTTCCGACCCGCTCCGCGCATTTTAGTTTGCGTTCCCTCTGGTGCTACTCAGGTAGAAAAACGGGCGATTCGTGATGCTGCTGAAGGCGCGGGAGGTCGTGAGATTTTTCTGATTCAGGAACCGATGGCAGCAGCGATAGGTGCTGGTATTCCTGTTGATGAAGCTTATGGTTCTATGGTGGTTGATATTGGTGGTGGAACTTCTGAAGTCGCCGTGATTTCTTTGAATGGTATTGTTTATTCGACTTCTGTCCGTATTGGTGGTGATCGCTTCGATAGCGCGATTATTGATTATGTGCGACGTAATTTTGGTATTGTTATCGGCGTGCCGACAGCAGAACGAATTAAAAAAGAAATTGGCTGTGCATATCCGTCATCAGAGATTCGTGAGCTGGAGGTACGCGGTACCAATCAGCAAGAAGGTGCGCCACGTAGTTTTAGTATCAACTCCAATGAGGTGCTTGAGGCGTTACAAGAACCGCTTGGAGGCATTGTGCGGGCTATTAAACAGGCGCTTGAATCAACTCCACCTGAACTTGCTGCAGATGTCGCAGATCGTGGCATTGTGTTGACGGGCGGTGGTGCTTTATTACGCGATTTGGATCGTTTGTTGATGGAAGAAACGCGTCTGAAAGTGATTATTGCTGAAGATCCGTTGACGTGTGTTGCTCGTGGTGGCGGAAAGGTGTTGGAATTACTTGATCAACGGGGTGTGGCATCCTTTTTGATGTCCTGACCGAACGATGTGGTTTTATCAAGCACCGGACTCGCAGTCATTGCCTCCACCGCGTCTGCGCCCTGTGTTGCTGCTGCTGTTTTTGGCAATTTTATTGTTAGTGTTGTCCCGACAAACGATATGGTTGATGCGCCCTTATAGTTGGCTGCACGATGGTATTTACGCGCCGGTACGAACTGTTCTACATGCGCCGTTACGTTGGACCAAAATGGGGTTGAATCAGTTTTCTGAGCACCAAGATGAGCGGGCTTTGTTATTACAACAGCAGCAAGAAAATCAGGAACTGCGGGCACAGGTGCAGTTGTTAGGTCATTTTCAAGCTGAGAATCGACGTTTACGGATGTTGATGGATTCGTTGTTGAACGTGACAGATCCGGTTTTGATTGCAGAATTGAGCGATACGGCTATTGATGGTTATCACGAATCTGTAACCATTAATAAGGGAACGCAAGATGGCGTGTATGTTAATCAGGCGGTTATTGACCCTTATGGTTTGGTTGGCCAGGTGGTTGAAGTGTTTGCGCATGAGTCGCGCGTCATGTTAATTACGGATACGCGTAGTCGTGTGCCTGTTTATGTTGCACGTTCTCAACAACGTACCTTGGTATTTGGCAGTAGTGGCTACGGAACGCTGGAAATGCCGCCGATGCGTGCGGATAGCGATATTCAGGTAGGCGATCGTTTGGTGAGTTCTGGCTTAGGAGGAATTTATCCTCGTGGTTATCCAGTGGCAGAGGTAACCGCGATTGAACGTGATACACGCGCGACGTCGTTAATGGTACGTTTACGGCCATTGGCGCATTTGCAATCAATGTTAGAAGTATTATTACTTGATCAGCGTCATATCACTTATCCTGCGCAAGCCGTAGTTCCTGTAGGACCGCCTGACCCAAATACGTTCTCTGAGAGTTCTGAAAAAACGGAGGAACCTCATGCGGGTGCGTAGTTCTATGCATCTCGGTTTGTTATTGTTCTTTCTTTGGGCAATGATGCTTGTGATGGATTTTTATGTACCATGGTTTGTCTTGCCAGATGTGATTGTGATTGTGGTGCTGTATGTTTTCCTTTTTGTGCCGCAATTGCCTTTATGGCGTTGGGTATTACCTATCAGTTTGTTGATGGATGTGGCTTCTGATAGTCCGTTTGGTTTTCATGCTTTGTTTTATACGTTGGCAGCTCTGATGTCGTTACCATTCCCGAAAATTTGGCGGATGGTTGCACCCATTGTAGGTGTGTTCGTTTTGTGTTTATTGGCTATTGTGCTACAAATATTGCGCTGTTTGTTATTGTTTTTGTGGCAAGGTATTCCCGCCTCGCCGGGTTGGATGTGGGGTGCTTTGTTTTCTTTGCTGCTTTTACCTTTGTTACGTTGGCTAGCGGATAATGTTGTGAATCGTATTTTTGGAGTGTATCCACAATGAAACGTTGGCGTGCCGATCCCCTTAGCGGTGGCGAGCAGGGGGATATTGAAGCGCGTTTACAACAATCTTTTTCTCGTCGTATTCTGCTTTCTGCTTTTTTGGTATTAGGCGGTTTTCTCGCTTTATTCATGCGCATGGGTTATTTACAGGTGTTGCGTTACGATTATTATCGTACGCGTTCACAAAGTAATCGTATGCGTTTAAAAGCTATTGTGCCGGAACGCGGTACCATTTATGACCGTAAGGGGCGGGCGCTAACAGAAAATATTCTGCGTTATAGGGTGATTATCAGTCCTTCGCAAACGGTTAATGTACGTGAGACAGTTGATGCAGTAGATGAAATTTTGCCGTTATTACCGGAGGAACGTGAACGCTTTTTCCGTATGTATAAGCAGACACGACGTTATGAATCAACCGTGTTGAAATCGTCTATAAGCGAGCAGGATTATTATCGTTTAGCGGTTCGTTTATACCGTTTGCCAGGGGTATCGGTTGAAGAGTACTTTGAACGTTATTATCCATACGGCGAGTTGGCAGCACATGTGATTGGTTATACGAATCGTATTAGTGAAGAGGATTTGGAGACGCTGAATCCTGATGATTATCGTGGTTTGCAATATATCGGCCGATCCGGCATCGAACAACAATATGAGGATCGTTTGAGAGGCAAACCAGGTTATCAGCAGGTTGAAACGGATGCGAATGGTAATATCGTTCGATTGATGAATGAGCAACAAGCTATCCGTGGACAGGATATTTATATTAGCCTTGATATTGAATTGCAGGCTTTTATCTATCATGCCTTGGGCGATTATCGTGGCTCATCGGTGTTGATTGAACCGCAAAGTGGCGAAGTCTTAGCGATGGTAAGTAAACCTGGCTTCGATGCTAATCTTTTTGCGCGTGGTATTAGTCAGCGGCAGTATAAGCGCTTACAAGATGACCCTCATGGTCCAATGTATGATCGTGCGCTGAAAGGACGTTATTCACCTGGTTCCGTTATTAAGCCCTTTATGAGTCTAGCTGGTTATCACTATGGGGTTTTCACTCCGTATACACGCATTAGTTGTCCTGGTTATTTCCGAGTGCCTGGTGCGGCACGGCGTTTTCATTGCTGGAATCGACATGGGCACGGTTTGGTGAATGCTGACCGTGCCATGGCACAATCTTGCGACGTCTATTATTACAATCTGGGCTATCAGTTAGGAATTGACCGTATTGCTGAGTTTGCTACACATTTTCGACTCGGTATTCCGACGGGTATAGATATGCCGGATGAGGGAAGCGGTGTCGTTCCAACCCGTGATTGGAAAGAAAAACGGTTTAAAACGTCATGGTATATTGGCGATACGATTAATTGCAGTATCGGGCAGGGATTTTTTACAACAACACCATTACAGTTGGCGTATATGACGGCCTTAATCGCACGCGATGGAAGTGAATTTACACCACGATTATTGCGTAAAGTATATGATCCAGAAAGTGCAAAATTTTTTACACCACAGACATTAACAACGAATGGCAAAGTGGCTGTGTATGAGCCTGGTATTTGGAATACAGTGCGGCAGGATATGGTCAACGTTATTCATAGTACTTACGGAACGGCGCGTAATATTTCACGAGGTCTAACGTATCGGATGGCCGGTAAATCTGGAACAGTGCAAGTGGTTTCTTTCAAAACGGAACGACGTGTTCATGCCCACGAACTAAGCGCTGAAGAACAAGATAATGCGATGTTTATTGCTTTTGCACCAGCTGAAGCACCACAAGTGGCTATCAGCATGGTTGTTGAACGTGGTGGAGGCGGGAGCTCAACCGCAGCGCCGCTGGTAAGACAAATCACCGACTATTATCTCAAAGGACGTAACGATGCTGATGCATGATGTACGTAAGCATACGCTTTGGCAAATGATTGGCGAATGGCTACGGCGTATTGATATTCCCATGATGTTTGGCATTCTGGTCTTGATGGTATCTAGCTTGCTCATATTACGGAGCGCTGGTAGCGATGATGAAGGCATCCTCATGCGGCAGACTTTGCGTTTTCTCGCATCTATAGCAGTTTTACTGGCTATTGTTGCTATCCCGCCTAGATATATTCGACGTATTACGGCTCCAGCTTATTGGTTAACGCTTATTCTTCTATTATTAGTGTTACTCCTAGGTAGTAGAGCGGGAGGAGCGCAACGCTGGTTGAATATTGGGATTGCTCGCATTCAACCATCGGAATTAGCTAAATTGACAATACCCTTAATGGTGGCTTGGCTTGTAACCGTGCGAGTGGCTATCCCAAGTGTCGGAACGGTTATTCTCGCGCTGTTGATTATTTTGGTTCCGGGTATTCTTATTTTAATGGAACCAGACTTGGGAACAGCGATACTCGTTAGTGCTTCTGGTTTTATCACACTCTTTCTTGCAGGGCTACCTCGTTGGGTCATGGGACTTGGTGCTCTGTTAGTCTCTATTGCATTGCCATTATTTTGGCTATTTGGAATCAAAGATTATCAGCGTGAGCGGGTGTTGACACTTTTCAACCCTGAGGCTGATCCTTTCGGTAATGGCTACCATATCATTCAATCCAAAATTGCTATTGGTTCTGGTGGTCTTGCTGGGAAAGGATATATGCAGGGAACACAGTCCCAGCTTGAATTTTTACCAGAATCCAGTACGGACTTTATCTTTGCCGTGATTGCTGAAGAAATGGGGCTGATAGGCGTTGGTTTATTGCTTTTGTGCTATGGACTGATTATTGCGCGTGGACTTTATCTGGCTTTACATTTAACTGATCGTTTCGCGCGCATTATGGTTGCTAGCATATTGCTGACGCTTTTTATTAATGTATTTGTCAATATAGGCATGGTGAGCGGTATCTTACCTGTGGTCGGACTTCCGTTAGCGATGATCAGTTATGGCGGAAGCTCAATCCTCTCACTCATGGCAGGATTTGCACTAGCCATGAATCTTGCTGGTGGCTTTCGTGAGAAAAAAAACGAGGAACATTTATGAAAAAAAACTGGCTGATTGCCAGCATGGCAATCTTCAGTAGCGTACCTCTATTGGCTGCTAATTATGGTGATCGTCCTGAAGCAGTAAAAATGATGAATGAACTAGCAGATAGAGACGGCTATGACAAAATGTATTTACGTTCATTACTTCTTGCAGTAGGGCGTGATGACAGTGTTTTGGAAAAAATCAGTCGTCCGGCAGAGAAAACCAAACCGTGGTACGAATACCGTAAAATTTTTGAAGATCAAGAACGAACGGATAATGGTGTTATTTTTTGGCGTAACAATGCTGAGGCATTGCAACGCGCTGAGGCGCAATATGGCGTCGATCCGGCGATTATTGTTGCTATTCTTGGTGTAGAAACTCGCTATGGGAAAGTCACTGGAAATACCCCTGTTTTTGCTACGCTACTCACCCTGTGTTTAGATTATCCCGCACGAGCCCCATTTTTCTGCGAACAAACGGATTATTTTTTACGCCTTGCAAAACGTGAAAATCGAAACCCGCTCTCTGTAAAAGGATCTTATGCGGGAGCGATGGGCATGGCGCAGTTTATGCCAAGCAGCTATTACAACGATGCTGTCGACTTCGATGGAGATGGTAAAGTTGATTTGTGGCATAGTCCAACGGATGCGATTGGAAGTATCGCGCATTATTTACAGGTGCGTGGTTGGCAGAAAAATGGTCGCTATAAATATCAGCTACCATCAATGCCATCGAATGGTAATTTTGGGAAAGATCATAAACCATCGTTCAAAATTAGTGAGCTTTTGCTTGACGAACAGCTTAAAAATAACGTAAATTTAATAAAAGAAATCGGAAATAATACCGATGAAATGGTCGGAAGCCTTGTAGTTGACAGCTCCGAGCATGAAAAGGCGTGGTGGATAAGCTATAACAATTTTTACGTTATCACCCGTTATAATGCCTCCCCGCTTTATGCCATGGCGGTCGTCGATCTTGCCGACCGAATTAGACAAAAAAGAGAGAGCGAATTGAAACAATGACTATAAAACAACTTCTGGTACTGAGTATTGCAGCAGCCGGATTTCCTGCCTACGCAGAGAATGTAGCGGGATCAGGTATTGGGGCTGCGCAAACCGCAGAGCAGCAGGTGAATATCGTTAAAGTTATCGATTTTACCCATCCACAAAAAACCCAAGCATTACAAGAGGCAAAAACACAAGCACTATTAGCTGGAGAAGATAAGAAAGCGTTACGTGCTATCGACTTTACTCACCCCAATTTACGTGATTTGGTGGCGCATAGTGCCAAAGGCGATGTCATTACCAAAAGTAGTAATCGTAAAAGTTATAGTTATACCGTCCTTGGGAAACGCTATCAAACGCTCGCGGATAGCAAAGGCTTTGAGCAACAAGGCCCTGCTTCTTGGTACGGAAATCCCTTCCATGGGAGAAAAACGGCCAATGGCGAAACATACGACATGAACGAACTTACTGCCGCGCATAAAGAGCTGCCGTTAGGAACAAAAGTAGAAGTTACCAATCTATCTAATGGTAGAAAAGTGGTCGTACGTATTAATGACAGAGGACCTTTCCACGGTAATCGAGTCCTAGATTTATCAAAAGCTGCGGCGCAGGAGCTGGGAACATTAAATGCTGGAGTAGCTCAAGTACAAATTCGAGCGCTACAATAGATTATTCTCTTTACTATAGGAACGTCGATGATTTCCTTCTTCCGTTTATGCATGATGATAATAGCCGCTGTTTTCAGCGGCTTTGTCTTAGCTCAGAAAGGGCCTGAATTACCCGTAAAAAGTTATATATTACTAGATACAACAAGTGGACAGGTATTAGCGGATAAAAATCCAGATGATCGTCTTCCTCCTGCCAGTATCACCAAATTGATGACGGCCTATTTAGCCTTTGAAGCTTTGGAAACCGGCAAGATGGCAATGAATACGCAAATTACGATTAGCCAGAATGCGTATAAGCAGGAAGGCTCGCGTATGTTTGTAGAAATAAACCGTCAAGTTAGCGTGGAAGATTTACTACAAGGATTAATTGTGCAGTCTGGTAATGATGCAGCTGTTGCATTAGCCGAATACATCGGCGGGTCTTTTGCTGGGTTTACTGAAATGATGAACCAGAAAGCGCAGCAGCTTAACATGACAAATACGCATTATATGAATCCTACAGGTCTTCCTGACCCGGAGCATTACACTACAGCTAGAGATATTGCCACGCTCTCACAGCATATTATTAACGACTTTCCTCAATATTATCATTATTATGGGCAAAAAAGTTTTACCTATAACAAAATCAAACAAGATAACCGTAATCGTCTCTTGTGGCGTAATGCCAGTGTAGACGGGTTAAAAACAGGGCATACTAAAGAGGCTGGTTATTGTTTGGCGAGTTCGGAGAAACGTGGTGATATACGTTTTGTGGTAGTAGTGCTTGGTGCAAATAAAGAAAGTGAGCGCTATGATGCATCACAAACCCTCTTAAACTATGGATTTGCTCAATTTAAAGAAATCGTAGTATTAAAGGAAGGACAAATTCTTTCAAAAGTGCCGGTTTATAAAGGCGTGCTCAATGAAATCGAAATTCAACCACAGCATGAAGTTAAATTGTTATTACCAATTGATGAAAAAGGAAAAGTAGTTGCCTCTATTGAGGCGAAATCACCCGTTATTGCTCCTGTTACTCAGGGACAGGAACTGGGTACTATTCGGATAAAAATTGGTGATAAGGTTTATGCAACTGTACCCGCAGTATCCGTAGGTGTTGTTGAGGAAGCGGGCTTTTTTAAACGGATGTGGCATAGTATTAAATTATTATTCTGATGGTAGAGATAAAGCAGTTTGGATTACGCCCCTATATGGAAATGTGGGACGCTATGCGTGCATATACTGAAAAACGTGATGTATCAGCCGTCGATCAAATCTGGTTAGTACAGCATCCTTCAGTATTTACACAAGGTTTGGCTGGAAAGGCAGAGCATGTCATTGCGCCAGGAGATATTCCTATTATTCATATTGATCGGGGGGGGCAAGTTACTTACCATGGTTCCGGGCAAATTATCATGTATCTGTTATTGGATATTCGCCGTGAGCATGTGGGCATTCGCCAATTAATTAATATGATTGAGAATAGCGTTATCAACTTTCTAGGTAAACACGGTGTGGAGGCGCGCTCTCGCTTAGATGCTCCAGGCGTGTACGTTGAAGGCAGAAAGATTGCTTCTTTGGGCTTAAGAATACGTAAAGGTTGTACCTATCATGGGGTAGCTTTGAATGTTGATATGGACTTATCGCCATTCAAGCGTATTAACCCTTGTGGTCTTAAGGGAATACAAATGACCCAGTTACGTGACTGTGGCGTTACTCTAACGGCAGAGGAAGCTGGTATGGAGCTTGCGACCATATTTCGAGAAGAATGGCAAAGAAGCGCAATATCTAGCTTGCAAGAAGTGGTCTAAATCTGTAAAATTACGCAGTTTTTAGCCGTCTTAAATAAAGAATTCTAGGAGATTTTATGAAAAAAGATATTCATCCTAACTATCGTGAGGTGGTTTTTCAGGATAATAGCGTTGATTTCGCGTTTCTAACGCGTTCTACGGTAGAAAGTAAAGAAACCATCAAGTGGACTGATGGAAATGAATATCCGCTTGTCCGTGTGGATATCAGTAGCCAATCTCATCCTTTCTATACAGGTAAACAAAATATTGTTGATACTGCGGGACGTGTCGATCGCTTCAAGCGTAAATATGGCAAGAAAAGCTAAGTTACTGCCGACACGAAATAAAAAAGACCGAATTTTCGGTCTTTTTTATTAGCTCTGTTTTAGGATGATATTGTTAATTTAAATAGGAAATTTATGGTTATACATCATACCCATAACAGTATTTTCAGACTAACAAGTTAAGAATAACCATTTTATTTACATCCAATATTTCTAAATACGGGTTATTGATAGCGCTGTCCTTTATATTCCAACCAACCATTGGCATGGCGACCAGCGGGATCTCGGTGTGTCCAATGGATAACGCCTCCACGGGCATTATTTTCGTATTGACCGCAGAAAGAGACGTTATCAGCTGTTTGTAGATTAGGTAAACGTGGCGCAAGATCAATATTGTGTGCGACTAGAAGGGTCTTGCCTTCATCAACATCTAAAATAAAGCGTTGATGACGACTGCCTTCAGTATCGTCTTTGAGTACTTTTTTCACATTTCCTTGCCCGCAGACAAGCACTCCGCTACGTTCTTGAGAAAGAGTGTGAAGCAGCGCGGTATTGTTGTCATTATCTGTAGGAGAGGAAGGCGCAGGTAAGTTGCCATCATGATGTGTAAACCACCATGAAACAGCAACCACAGGAATAAGCACAAGATAAGTGCTCCAGGAATAGCGTTGACGCATGATAAAAACTTAATAGTGGGGTGGAATTTCGTCTTGCAGATTAAGCGAGGTGGAATCGACGCGGGTTTCTTGCAGTTGCTGCCACAACAGGCGAAGTTGTCCTTGTTGTAAATCTAATATGGCCCGTAATTCCACGATATTTTGATTCAAACTGGCGAGCAAGTCTTCTTGATAAGCAAGACGGGTTTCTAGTCTTGCCAATCGTTCATCTACTTCGTTTGTCATACTTTATCTAAGCGTAATGTACCGCCTTGTCCCAGATTCTCAGGTTTTAAGTCTTCAATACTAATCCATATGGCCGATTCTGGTACATTGATACTTTCTGCAACAGCTTGAGTTACATTCTTAACTAATGCGCGTTTTTGCTCAACGCTACGTCCTTCAACGATTTGGATATGGATAATAGGCATGGAAAATCCTTAATAGAAGAGTAAAGTGCAGATTATAGCAGGCAATTACGTGTTGCGAACGATGACAACAGCTATAATAATATATAAGACTTTTACTCACTTTCGAGGTGTACCATGGAAAAAAGAGCGCTACTTTATACGGGGAAATCCAAGGCAATATATGCAACAGATGATCCTGATTTGGTCATTATCCACTATAACGATGACGCTACAGCAGGAAATGGTGCCAAACATGAAATCATCGAAGGGAAGGGAATTCTTAATAATCGTATTACTACGCTAATTTTTCGTGCCTTGCAAAGCGCTGGAGTACCGACCCATTATCGAGAAACATTAAATGAGCGCGAGCAGCTTTGCGATAAAGTTACTATTATTCCGTTGGAAGTAATTGTGCGGAATGTCATCGCTGGTTCAATGGCAAGCCGTTTGGGTTTTAAAGAAGGTACGGAAGTTGAGTATCCTATTTTTGAGATTTGTTATAAAAATGATGCATTGCAAGATCCGTTGATAAATGATGATCATGCGGTTGCGTTAGGCATCGCTTCTTATGAGGAGCTTGATCGTATCTATGAGCTTACCGACTTAATCAATGCTACGTTATTTGATATTTTTGATGAATGTGATGTGTTATTAGTCGATTTTAAAATTGAGTTCGGTCGAACGGTAGAAGGTGAAATTGTTCTTGCGGATGAAATCAGTCCAGACAGTTGCCGTCTATGGGATGCAGATACGTTAGAAAAATTGGATAAGGACCGCTTTCGCCGTGATTTAGGGGGGCTGCTAGAAGCTTATCAAGATATTCTTAACCGTCTTGAAGAACGTGAGGAAAATGCATGAGCTTAGATTACAAAAGCGCAGGAGTAGATAAAGAAGCCGGATATGATACGGTTGAACGTATTAAGCAGTATGCAGGGGAAACCCATAATGCTCGCGTTCTTGGACAAATAGGCGCCTTTGGCGCCTTTTATGACTTAAGCGGCTATAAGCATCCTATCTTAGTTTCGGGTACTGATGGCGTTGGGACCAAGCTAAAAATCGCTTTTACGCTGGAAAAATATGACACTATCGGGATTGACGCGGTAGCCATGTGTGTTAACGACATCCTTTGCCATGGTGCGGCACCACAATATTTTCTTGATTACCTTGCGTGTGGCAAACTTGAACCTGAAATTGCCGCCGATATTGTTAAAGGTGTAGCAGAAGGTTGTAAACAGGCAAGTGCTGCGCTCATTGGTGGTGAAACTGCTGAAATGCCGGGCTTTTACCAACTAGGTGAATACGATATTGCCGGTTTTTCTGTTGGGGTCGTTGAGAAAGAAGCGTTAATAGACGGTAGTAAAGTAGTAAAAGGTGATGTTCTGATTGGGTTAGCTTCAAGTGGGTTTCACAGTAATGGCTATTCCTTATTGCGTAAGATATTCACTGATCTTAGCCAACAGTATGATGGCAAAACGATTGGTGAGCACTTACTGACGCCAACAAGAATTTATGTTAAATCTGTGCTGGCGGTACTTGGTAAACATATGGTTCATGGTCTAGCGCATATTACGGGAGGAGGGCTTCCTGAGAATCTGCCACGCGCATACCGTAAAGGTCTTACTGCAGTGGTAGATACGACAAAGTTGCCCAAACTCCCGCTTATTGATAAGGTCTTGCAGCATGTCAGCCAAGAAGAGTGCTACGGCACTTTTAATATGGGTATTGGTTTTATCCTTATATTGCCTGCAACGGAAGTTGATGCCGCTTTGCAAACGCTGAAACAAAATGGGGAAGAAGCATACGTTATCGGTGAAATGACGCAAGGTGAGCAGTCTCTCATTTTGAAATAGAGACATATCCGCAAGAACAAAAAATAGAGAACGCTATCTTGTATGAGCGATGTATTTTTCTGTAGATATGCTTATATAGAATATGTTTTGAGCTCGGTATAATAATCCGCTTTTCTAACAGCAAAAAGAGGATAACACCATGAAAATAATGATTATTGGTGCTGGTGGACGTGAACATGCGTTGGCGTGGAAATTTGCACAAGATGCGCGGGTCAGCCATATTTATGTTGCACCAGGTAATGCGGGTACAGCAAGTATGCAAAATGTCAGTAATATTGCCCTGAGCCACGTTCCAGATTTGCTAGATTTTGCTAAGCGTCATGAAGTTAGCCTAACTTTTGTTGGATCAGAAGCCTTATTGGTAGAAGGCATTGTTGATGCTTTTCAAGCAGCTGGTTTGAAAATTTTTGGCCCTGATGCGCGAGCCGCTCAGCTTGAAGGTAGTAAGTGCTTTGCTAAAGATTTTATGCAGAAATATGGTGTTAAAACGGCGAAGTACCGTAGTTTTAATGCGATAGAACCAGCATTAATGTATTTACAAACGCACCCTTATCCGGCTGTTGTTAAAGCCAGCGGATTGGCTGCGGGTAAAGGCGTTGTAATTTGTCAGAATTATGCAGAAGCTGAAAGCGCCGTACGCGCTATGATGGAAGCCCGACGTTTTGGCGATGCGGGAACAGAAGTTGTCATTGAAGAATTTCTGGATGGTTTTGAATGCTCGATTCTTAGTTTTTGTGATAGTCGTAGTATCGTTCCGCTCCTCAGTGCGAAAGATCACAAAACCATTGGTGAGAACAATACGGGTGAGAATACCGGCGGTATGGGCGTTGTTGCGCCTCATCCGCGAATAGATGAAGCACATCTCTCGGCATTCACACGCGATATTCTTACGCCTACGCTTAAAGGCATTCAGGCTGAAGGTATGGACTTTGCCGGTGTTATTTTCTTTGGCTTGATGATTAATGAGCGCGGTGTATTTCTGATTGAATACAACATGCGTCTTGGTGATCCTGAGACCCAAGCCATATTGCCGTTGATGGAAAATGATTTGTTGGATCCTATTGAAGCAGCACTGGAGCGGCGTTTGCAAACAGATGCTTTTCATTGGAAAAATGCGCATGCCTGTTGCGTTGTTGCTGCATCTGCGGGTTACCCAGGAGAATATCGTACGAGGCTGCCGATTCATAATCTTGAGCAGGCGCGTTTTTATGCACAGGTGTTTATCGCAGGCGCTACTTTAGATAAAGGACAATATTACACTCAAGGCGGTCGAGTTTTAAATTGCGTCGGCATTAGTGAGAGTGCGGAGGAAGCGCGGCGTAAAGCGTATGATGCTGTTGCTCAAGTACGCTTTGATGGTATTACTTATCGTCGTGATATTGGCGTGTCATGAAGAAGAAGCATATTGAGGCTTTGCTGAACAGTAATCAGCGTTGGGCCGAGAAGTTCTCTAGTGAGAATCCGGGTATTTTTGACGAACTTTCTGCACAACAGAATCCGGCTTATTTATGGATTGGATGTTCGGATAGCCGTATCCCTGCGAATCAGGTGATGGGATTATTGCCGGGCGAGGTTTTCGTGCATCGCAATGTGGGTAACATCGTGCATGCGATGGATATTAACTGCCACAGCGTGATTCAATATGCAGTAGATGAACTTCAGGTCAGCGATATTATTGTTGGTGGGCATTACGATTGTGGAGCCGTTAAAGCAGCGCTCTCCATGAAAGACTATGGCATGCTAAATAACTGGTTGAGCAGCATTAAAGATATTTATAGCAGCAACCGCTCCAGTTTTGCCTTTGCAGATGCGCAAGGCAAAATAGATCGTTTATGCGAGTTAAACGTTATCGAACAAGTAAGAAACGTATGTAAATCGAATGAAGTACAGCGCGCATGGGCGCGCGGGCAGCCATTATTTGTTCACGGACTGATTTATAGTGTGAAAGATGGCCGCCTACGAGACCTTAATTGCTCGGTTGATAGCAATGAAGCCTTAGATGAAATCTATAAATTAAAACTGTAAGACTATGCGAAAACTCACACTTTCCCTCATGCTTCTGACGACCTTTGGATATGCCGCAGACTTTACGCCCACAGCGCCACCTGCTGAAACACAGGAAGCCTTGTTACAAGCGCTAAAGAACGGGCGCAATACTGCCGCGATGGTTGAATACATTGATACTATAGCCACCGTACCGTTTTCCACTGATATTTATGAAATTACCTTCAAAGGCGAGAACAATGAAGTCCTTTATGTTAGTAAAGACGGCGCTTATATCTTTCAGGCAGATATTTTGGCAGTGCCGAATGCGCTGAATATTACCCGAGAACGACGCGAGGCTATTGCGGCGAGCAAAGGATTAAGTGTCAAACAAGAAACTGCGTCTGAAAAAGCAGAAACAAGCAGCGCTGCAAATGCGGATGAACCGCCTGCTAAAGCAGGTAAGAAAAATGGCGATGGGCAGTTTGCAGCATTAGCAAGCGAATTGGCACTTAAAGAAAACAAAGGCGATGGTAAGCGTCGCTTGTGGATTGTGACAGCGCCAGATTGCGATATGTGTAAAACATTAGAAGAACAGCTGTCCGAAGTATCGGATGTAATCCTCTATCGCTATCTATATAGCGGAGATGACGCCACTTACCAACGCGCGCTGAGTATCAGCTGTCGTCCTAATCCGAATGAAGCGCTGCGCGATTATTTGCTGTATGGTCTCGTCTCGGAGGCACAGGTAGAAGAAAGCTGTGCTAAAACTCATGGTGATAAGCTAACGCGCATCAAAAATGAAACGGGAGATGGCGATCGTGCTGAATTACCAGTTCTTTTCTTTCCTGATGGCTATGAAACGCGCGTCTTACCGGCGAATGGTAGCGAGCTTGATTCTTGGATTACCATGCACCAACTAGCCAAAAATAGCGATGAAACAGCTCCTGCGCCTACTACGCAAAGTACCGAAGAAAACAACAATGAAAATAGTAAAACAACAGATGATAGCCATACGGTGAGCGAGGATAAACACATACCTGCCCATGAAACACCCGTGCCAGACGGAACATCAGAACAAGAAAGTAATAAACCTCCAGCCGTCAAAATTGCTGCTCCACCATCGCAAACGTAGCAGAAAGGCGCCATACAGTAGCGCCCCAAATCTTGGATGATGTGTAGGAAATTGGAGCGTTGTTTACAGTAATTTGAGAGAATACTGTAATGAA
>JAUMZX010000027.1 GCA_030527905.1 Cardiobacteriaceae bacterium | reverse complement strand
GAATCAATAAGCGATTGCATAGCAAAAGAAGTTTGATTAATAAAAGCAGGTTCCGTATAAATACTGAGATTAATTTTACGGCCTTTAGACGTAGTAATCAGCCGATTTACACAAGCAAGATTCCCTGCTACCAAAGCAAATAAATAACTCGGTTTCGGGTGCGGGTCATACCATTGTACATAGTGACGACCGCCCGGCAGATCACCTTGCAGCTCACGATTACCATTAGATAGCAAAACTGGATTATTTTTCTTATCCGCTTCAATACGTACGCGGTAAGTCGCAAGTACATCAGGACGATCCAATGTAGGAGAAATGCGACGAAAACCTTCTGCTTCACATTGTGTGCAATAAATGCCATTGGAACGATACAAACCTGATAATTCTTTGTTCTCGTCTGGCTTCAATCGTACGACTGTACGCAGGTTAAAAGTATCGGTAACATTTTTTAGTGTCAGGTGACTGCCATCATAATCATATAAATCTGTTTCTAACGCTTTACCATCAATCTCTATCGTTTCTAATACAAGATGCTCAGCGTGCAAAACGACATGTTTATCTTGTGGCAGCTCCCAACCGTTTTCGTCATGACTTGGCTGGCAACGCACAATTTTTTGGACATGATTGACAAGAACCTCGCCATTATTTTGCAGGTCAAATTTCAACTCATGGTGCTTAACTGTGAATGCTGGCGGGATATATTCCGCCAGCTTTATGGTTTTCAAGGCCGCCATTCTTTCATCCTATCCGTGAATTATCTCTTAATTACGCTGTTTGATTCTTAGCCATTTGGGCTTCTACAACCGCTATTGCCGCCATATTGATAATACGACGCGTTGTGGAGTTATTTACTAATACATGCACAGGAGCATCAACCCCAAGCAACATCGGACCAACCATGGTTGCATCGGTCGCTGCTTTCAAAAGATTGAGACTAATGTTACCAGCATCCAAATTAGGCATTACCAGCAGATTGGCCATACCTTGTAAGGTGTTATTAGGAAACGCTTCTTGCCGTAATAGTGGAATGAGCGCATAGTCAGCTTTCATTTCACCTTCAATCTCAAGATCAGGGCGGCTAATGCGAATTTTTTTCAACGCTTCGCGCATATTCACCGAACTTGGTAAATCCATACGTGAACCAAAATTAGATGCTGAGAGCAGTGCTACTTTAGGAGTAATACCAAACATTTCCACCGCGCGCGCCGCATGTAGTGTAATAGCTGCGATCTCGTCAGCATTAGGTTCCTCATGCACTTGGGTATCGGTAATAAAAATCGTACCTTTCGGTGTCATCATAAGACTCAGTGCTGCAGGCCGATTCATGCCTTCCTGCATACCAAAAACACCACGTACACGTCGCAAATGTCTATTATATTGCCCTAGAACACCACAAATCATCGTATCTGCATGTTCCAGTTTAACCAACATTGCCGCAAGAGTTGTCGAGCTTGTATTCACCTGTAAACGTGCTTCCGCAGGATCAATGCCTTCACGTGCACGTAACTCATGATAAGTCCGCCAGCACTCCTCATAGTAAGGATTATGCATTGGTTCGACCAATTCCACATCCCGATCCAGATTAAGTGGCAAGTTATTCTCGTTAATACGTTCCTCAATACGACTACGGCGACCAATCAGGATGGGTTTAGCAATCCCTTCCTGTACACAAGCCATCGCTGCACGAATGACACGTAAATCTTCACCCTCAGCAAAAGCAACTTTCAATGGGTTTGCACGAGCTCGTTCAACAATCGGCTTCATCGTAAAGCCGCTTTTATTAAATAGACCTGCTAATTTTTCTTGGTATTCCTGAAGATTTTCAATAGGGCGACGAGCCACACCACTTTCCATAGCAGCTTTAGCTACGGCAACAGGAAGCGTGGAAATCAAGCGCGGATCAAAAGGTTTAGGGATCACATATTCTTTGCCATAAACAAGTTTTTGCCCACCATACGCGGCCATAACTTCCTCACCAGCGGGTGATTTGGCTAGATCAGCAAGGGCATAAACTGCCGCCATTTTCATCGCTTCATTGATAGTCGTAGCACCAACATCAAGCGCACCACGGAATAGATAAGGAAAACAAAGAACGTTATTTACTTGGTTCGGATAATCAGAGCGTCCAGTAGCTACAATCGCATCATCGCGGACAGCATGAACTTCTTCTGGCATAATTTCTGGCACCGGATTAGCAAGTGCCAAAACTAGTGGATGATCAGCCATTGTCTTAACCATCTCACCCGTGAGTAAGCCAGCTTGTGATACTCCGAGAAAAACATCCGCGCCAACCAATGTTTCCGCCAAATTACGCGCATCTGTTTTCGCAACAAACTCTGCTTTACGCCCATCCAATTTACCTGGCCGTCCTTCATAAATGGGACCTTTAGAATCACAGACGATAATATTTTCTTTTTTCACGCCAAGATTAACAAACATATCTAAACAAGCCATACCCGCAGCTCCTGCTCCAGAAGCAACGACTTTAACCTCATTGATCTCCTTATCTTGTAAGCGTAATGCGTTAATCAGGGCAGCAGATGCAATAATTGCGGTTCCGTGTTGATCATCATGGAAAACTGGAATTTTCATCCGCTCTTTCAAACGGTTCTCTATTTCAAAACACTCTGGGGCTTTAATATCTTCCAGATTAATTCCACCAAATGTAGGTTCTAAGGCAGCAACCGCTTCAATAAATTTTTCCGGATCCGCTTGATTAATTTCAATATCAAAAACATCAATACCGGCAAACTTCTTGAACAGAACCCCCTTACCTTCCATAACAGGTTTGCCTGCAAGTGCGCCAATATTTCCTAACCCTAATACTGCAGAACCATTTGAAATGACAGCCACCAAATTGGCACGAGAAGTTAAATAATCAGCCTGCAGTGGATCTTTTTCTATTTCTAAACACGCAAATGCCACTCCTGGAGAATAAGCTAAAGACAAATCACGCTGATTATCCAATGCTTTAGTCGGCGTCACCGATACTTTACCCGCAGTTGGAAAACTATGATATCTCAGTGCTTCTTCTTTCAATGTATCGCTCATGACAAATAACTCCAGAACAGCTAAAAAATGAGGCTATCAGTTTAACAGAAAGCCCCGTTCTACTCACAAGAAAAACGCTTATCTACGCTAATGTATTACAAAAATAGTCGTTGTCGTCTTACTTCAAACAACAATAATGCACAGGCAACGGAAACATTCAGACTTTCCATCTGAGCGTTCATAGGAATAGCAGCCAAGTAATCACATTGTTCACGCAGCCCGTGCCTGATTCCTTCTCCTTCATTACCAACCACTATCGCCAACGGCAACGTTAGATCAAGCGTATAAATCAGTTGATTCGCATCACCCACACCGCCGATAACCCAAATACCTTGTTTCTGCATTTGTTCCACTTCGCGCCGTAGATTACTCACCTTATAAATAGGCAATATTTCTGTCGCGCCGCAAGCCACTTTTTCTACAACGGGTGTAATATCTGCAGCACGACTATTAGGAATGAGAACCGCATCAACTCCCGCTGCCAATGCACTACGCAAGCAAGCGCCTAAATTGTGAGGGTCTTGCACACTATCCAAAATCAATAATAATGGACAGGCGCTATTTGCAATCGCGTCTTGCCAAGTTGCTACCTTTGTTGATACATGGCTGACTGCGGCAATCCCTTGATGTCGAACCCCGGGTAGCATAATGTCTATCTCATAGAGCGCAACCGTTTCTACCGAGATACCGCGGGTTATGGCTAATTGAACCAACGTACCAACATTCTTCGATTTTTTATTATCCGCCACAAAAATACGATGCGCACTGCCATCTTCTAACAATTGTTGTACGGTATGAACACCGCCACTGATTTTTTCCTGCTTCATACTTTTTTCCGTTTTTTATTCGGAGATACGACTGGTTCAACAGTACTAATTCTTTTTGTTTTACTTGTCTTATGCATTGCTTTGGTTTTTGCCTTTTTTTCTTTACGTGCAACTGTATTTTTTTCTACGGTTCCCTTTTTTGTCTTTGTAGTCGTCTTAGCAACCGCAGTTTTTGTCTTCGTCTTTTTCTGCAATTTTGCGGCTGCGTTTGTTTTCTTACTGCGACTTCCTACTATATTGGCGAGCACTTTCCCTTTATGCTCTAAGAGTTCAAAATCAATTTTCCGCTCATCCATGCCCACCTTCGCCACCTGAATAACAACAGCGTCCATCAGCGCAAAACATTGACCTGTACGTTCACCATTTAACGTAAATGTATCTCCGTTATAGTGGTAATAATCATTGGTCAGTGCTGAAATATGTACCAAACCATCAATATAGATATCATTCAATGTGACAAAGAAACCAAAATTCGTAATATTAACGATCCGTCCCTCAAACGTTTCCCCAATATGGTGACTCATAAATTCACACTTCAGGAAATCCATGGCGTCGCGAGTTGCCTCATCGGCACGACGCTCCGTCATAGAACAATGTTTCCCTTTCTCAACCATCTCCTGTTCACTGTAATAGTAGTTCTCGCGGGTTCCTCCCTGAAGTTGATGGCGGATCGCTCGATGTGCCAGTAGATCGGGGTAACGACGAATCGGTGAAGTGAAATGGGCATAATACTCTAACGCTAAACCAAAATGACCACGGTTTTCCGGTACATAAATAGCCTGCGACATGCTACGCAGCACCATAGTTTCAATCTGTGCAAAATCAGGACGTGCTGCACATTCTTCCAATAATGCGGAAAATTGTGCCGGCGTTGCCTCACCTTGTTTACCCTGCCATTTAATACTGCGTTTTCCAAGAAATTCAATCAATTTTCCGAGTCTTTCTTCACTAGGATGATCATGAACCCGATACAGTGCTGGAAGTTTATGGCGTCCAACAAATTTTGCCGCACAGATGTTAGCGACGATCATACATTCTTCAATCAAACGATGCGACTCAAGGCGGCTACGCGCTTTAATGGTTTCAATTTTCCCTTCGCTGTCATAAATAAATTCTGGTTCGCTTACATGAAAATCAATCACGCTTCTCGCTTGTCGCGCCGTACGCAACATCGTATAAACGGCTTTCAAACTATCCAATGGCCGTAGTAACGTAGAAAAACTGTCTCGCACCATCTCATTTTGCAAAAAGAGTATTTCTTCCACCGTTTCATACGTCAAACGGGCGTGCGAATGAATAACTGCCTCATGAAAAACACTTCGTTTAATACTACCATTGGGCGCCAACGTAATTTCGCACACCATCGCCAAACGATCCACCTGCGGATTGAGCGAACATAAACCATTCGACAATTTTTCCGGTAGCATGGGTATCACCCGATCGGGAAAATAAACCGAAGTTCCGCGATTATAAGCTTCAATATCAAGAGGAGCATCTGGGTAAACATAGTGTGCAACATCAGCAATCGCTACGTAGAGACGGTAGTTTTCGCCGCGCTTTTCCGCATATACGGCATCATCGAAATCACGTGCGGTAATACCATCAATGGTAACGAAGGGTAAATGACGCAAATCGAGGCGCCCTTCATAATCAGCGTCCACTAACGTTTCAGGTATTCCTTCGCATTCCGTTAACACTTCATCAGGAAATACCGCAGGGATATTATGGTTCTCAATGGCAATATCGACTTCCATACCGGCTGCCATTGCCTCACCCAGTACAGCGATAATCTTACCAATAGGTTGTTGGAATCGTGTTGGATAAGCCGTAATTTCGCCGATAACAACTTGTCCTACTTTCCCTCCACCTAGCGCATCTGAAGGGATAATCATACGATGCGTCAGGCGGCGGTTATCAGGAACGAGGTACCACACTCCTTGCTGCGTCGCTAGTTTACCCACAACGCGTTTTTGCGCCCGCTCCAAAATTTCTACCGGTGCATAGTCCTTACGACCCCGTTCATCAATATCTTTCACACGTGCAAGAATTTTGTCGCCATGCATCAATTCCGCCATATATTTAGGCGGAATAAAGCCATCAGGATCCCCATTTTCCGGGCTAAAAAAACCATAACCTTCTTGGTGAGCCACCACAAAGCCGGCAATCAAATCCATTTTCCGCGCCACACCAAAACGCCCTTGGCGATTCCGCATTAATTGACCCGCGGTAATCATCGCCTTAAAACGAAATTGTAAACGCCCGCTCTCCTCTTCATCCATTGCCAGCGCATTGCAAATTTGTGCAAAAGTAAGCAATTTACCCTGAGACTCCAGCCAATCCAGCAAAAACTCGCGACTAGGCAATGGATCCTTTCCATATTTCTGCTTTTCACGCGCATAATACGGATCAAGTTTACGCCAATGTTTTGCGTCCACCATAAGCTTGCTCCAAAGAATTTTCTGCATCATATCGCAATGCTCTGCTGTTACAAAAAAAGCCCTTCATACGAAGGACCTTTGTATATGCGCCACAATTATTTATGACCGCCAAATGCGCCAGAAAAATTGTGCTCATCATTATAAAAGGTACCACCGATTTCTGGTGCATTATCGCCATAGAAGCCGCCATGCGATACCGTACCATTCCCACTAAAAGTATTACCGCTAATCGTAACGTCGAAACTGATACCACTGCCTACTTTTGCTATGTAATTGGTGTCGCTTTTATCTGTCGTGATGTCCACGTGTACCGCTTTGCTTGAAAAATCAGCTTTAGCAGAAGACGAACCTGTCGCTGTAATCAAACCACCATCACGTTGGGCTCCTAGTGCTGCCGAACCTTGATATGTCATAATACCGGTCGCAGGCATATTGCTGGTGGGGTAACCATGTGAAAAGGCCACATCATCATTGCCTGCTTCAACTAAGCCAAATTTGCTGTATCGATAATTTTCTCCACTGGTAATAAAATTACGATAAGCCTGTCCAAAGAAAATAGAATTGCTTAAACTCGTCATTTCACCAACATGTACCGTTGAGACTTGCAACCCTACAGGAATTGTTTTGCCGTTCAGAACAATACTATTTAGATCATTACCACCGATATTGCTGCTACTTTTTACATCACCTCCCACCAAATAAGCCGCACTACCACGTACAGCACCACTGACACTAGCATTATTCTCCTGGGTTGCCTGATTAGTCTGTCCATTATTAGCCGTATTGGTATTAGGATCTGTAGGAGATAAAGTACTATTACCCTCGCTACCGCCTTCCACATGCAGCCACAGCTAATGTGGTCACTATAATCAAAGCCATTTGTTGATATTGCTGTTTCATCATATTTCCTTTCTGCTGCTAAATAAAAATGTCCTGTCCTCCTTGAGGACAAATACCATTCTATGCCTTAAGTTCAATGACAGTCTAGCTGAATACTCTCTAACTGTTTTTATATCTATGCCGTATGATCTCAATCATCGCAGGGGTAATGGACAGCACAATAATAGCCAATAGAATCAGAGTTAGATTGTCTTTTACGATTTGTCGCTGCCCAAACCAATATCCAGCATAGGAGAACAAAAGCACCCAGACAATAGCGCCGATCACGTTATAACGCAGAAAGCGTCCATAATGCATATGCCCCATCCCTGCAACGAACGGTGCAAAAGTCCGAACGATAGGAACAAACCTAGCTAATACTATCGTTTTACCGCCATATTTGGCATAAAACGCTTCTGTCCGTTGTAGATAACGTTGTTTAAAAATTTTTGAATCGGGATTCACAAAAATTTTGGCACCAAGATATTTACCCGCCATAAAGTTACAAGCATCACCTAAGATAGCCGCTACAATCAAAAGTAGTGCCATGCCATGAATATTCATATTGCCTAACGCTACAACGCTTCCCGCTGCAAAAAGCAAGGAGTCTCCTGGAAGAAATGGTGTTACTACCAACCCCGTCTCGCAGAAAATGATGAAGAATAATATAACGTAGATCCAACGACCATATTGCATGCTCAATTCATTAAGATGACGATCAATATGCCGAATAAAATCAAGCCCACCACCTAATACACCACTCACACATAACAATATCAGCAAAAGAACAGCGCCTCCTACAAGAAACCATAAGTTTCTGGTTATTTTTGTCATCTGTTTTTTTCCTTGGTATTAAGTAAAGAAAAAGCGCTGGGAGCAGCGCTTTTTCTTTATCGCCTCATTGATAGGCAACTTCTACTGGTAAACCCGTTTCTTCGCGTACAACAGCATCAATCAGATCATTAGAAACCTGAAGACCACGTACAGAAACACTTCTATGAACAGTATCACGGGCATCGGCTAAATTTTGCTCTAATGTTCGCGCATCTTCGCCAAGCGGTGAATGAAATTCTAGATACATACTATCGCCAAACCAGCCGACTTTCATCGGTTGATTCACAATATTCACTTTGGTTCCTACAGCAATCATACCGAACAGTTCTTCAATTCCCTCGGGATAGAGACGAATACAACCGTGTGAGACACGCATGCCTACACCTTCTGGCTTATTTGTTCCATGCAATAAGTAAGAACGATTAGATAGACGCATGGCAAAAAGCCCAAGTGGATTATCTGGTCCTGACGGCACAACCGCAGGAAGCGGATCTCCGTTGGCGGCATGCTCTGCCAATATTGAAGCGGGCGGCGTCCATGTTGGATTTGCTTTTTTCTCCACCACACTCATGATACCTTTCGGTGTTGCCCATCCTTCGCGCCCGATACCTATTGCAAAGACATGCACCACATTCTGATTCGGCGGATAGTAATACAAGCGCATTTCCGGCAAATTAATCACAATGCCTTCATGCGGCGCATCTGGCAAAATAAAGCGTGTTGCGAGCAAGACCTGATCTCCATCATGCAGATAAAGGCCATCTAGCCCTTGATTGGCATGTTCCATTGCATCATAGCCAATGCCATATTCGCGACCAATTTCAGCAAAAGTTTCGCCTTGTCTGGCGGTAATCTGTTGAACTTGGCCGATGACACTAATCTCTGGTGGCGGTAATTCATATTGTGTTGCATTCGCCACGACAGCCAACAAGCTGGTTACCGCAAAAGTAGCGATACGCGATAATTTTTTCATAATATCTCCTCAATTATTCAGGGCGCATATGGGGGAAAAATAAAACATCACGGATAGATGGCGCATTCGTCAACAACATAATCAGACGATCAATACCAATACCTTCGCCTGCGGTTGGCGGCATACCATATTCTAAAGCACGAATATAATCCGCATCATAATGCATTGCCTCATCATCACCGGCATCTTTTGCAGCTGCCTGCATACGGAAACGCTCAGCCTGATCTTCAGCATCATTTAGCTCAGAGAATCCATTCGCAACTTCACGACCACCAACAAACAGCTCAAAGCGATCACAAATATCTGGATTAGCATCATTACGACGTGCTAACGGCGATACAACAGAAGGATACTCTGTAATAAATGTCGGTTGTAATAACTGCGTTTCCACCGCTTCTTCGAACAGTGTCGTTAACAAATAACCCAATGGCATATTAACGTCCACTTTTTGCTTATATTGACTACGTAATACATCCACCAATGCCACAGGGTTCTCTAAAATATCATCATACTGCGAAGCATAACGTCGAATAGCGTCTAACATGCTAAGGCGATCAAATGGTCGGGAAAAATCAATTTCTGTCTCTTGATACCTAAGGCGCGATGTACCTAACACCTCTAAGCTCATCCCTTGAAATAATTTTTCTGTCAAATCCATCAAATCACGATAATCTGCATAAGCTTGATAAAACTCTAACATCGTAAACTCGGGGTTATGTCGTGTCGAAACCCCTTCATTACGAAAGCTACGATTAATTTCAAAAACACGCTCAAAACCACCAACAACCAAACGCTTCAAATAAAGTTCTGGTGCAATCCGCAGATAAAGTGGCATATCCAGTGCATTATGGTGCGTAATAAACGGTTTCGCCGTAGCACCACCTGGAATAGGATGCATCATAGGCGTTTCGACTTCCAAATACCCGCGTGCCTCAAAAAAATTGCGAATATAACGCACCACTTTACTCCGTATCATAAATACGGCGCGGCTCTCTTCATTCATAATAAGATCGACATAACGCTGACGATAACGTTTTTCCTGATCAGAAAGACCATGATATTTCTCAGGTAATGGTCGCAACGACTTCGTCAACAATTCAATATCTTCTAAATGAATGCTCAATTCTCCCGTCTGGGTACGGAATAATTTCCCGCGGGCACTAATAATATCGCCCACATCCCATGTTTTGAAGGCGGCATAACGCCCTTCTGGTAAATCATCTCGAGCAACATACAATTGAATTCGTTCCCCACTCCCATCCTGAATGGCAGAAAAACTTGCTTTTCCCATCACCCTTTTACTCATCATACGTCCGGCAACATAAATCTCACCTGCGGCTTGTAACGCTTCGGGCGCTTCTACATGATCAAAATCGCGATGTAAGGCCGCTGCATTATGGGTGGGACGGACATGATTGGGAAAGGCAACGCCTTGCTCGCGTATTTTTGCCAGTTTCTGCCGCCGTTCCGCAATCAATTTATTTTCATCGGATTGTGGCGTGTTATTCATACTTCTACCCCTTGTTTCAAACTGGCTTGCAGAAAAGGATCTAGTCCTCCGTCAAGGACTGCCTGTGTATTGCTCGTTTCATATCCTGTACGTAGGTCTTTTATACGAGATTGGTCAAGAACATAAGAACGGATTTGGTTGCCCCAACCAATATCAGATTTACTATCTTCCACTGCCTGCGCGCTTGCACTACGTTTTTGCATTTCTAATTCATACAGTTTTGCACGCAACTGTTTCATACAAGTATCGCGGTTTTGATGCTGACTGCGGCTATTTTGCGACTGCACAACAATATTCGTTGGCAAATGTGTAATACGAACTGCAGATTCCGTTCGGTTAACATGCTGCCCGCCTGCGCCCGAGGCACGATACACATCAACACGCAAATCTGCCGGATTAATATCAATCTCGATATTATCGTCAATCTCAGGCGAAACAAAGACAGCCGCAAAAGAAGTATGGCGACGATTTCCCGAATCAAACGGCGACTTCCGTACTAAACGATGCACACCAATTTCGGTACGTAACCAACCATAAGCGTATTCACCTTGAAACTCAATCGTTGCCGATTTGATGCCAGCAACATCACCGGAGGATTCTTCAATTAGCTCTGTTTTAAAACCTCTCGCCTCTCCCCAACGCAAATACATACGTAACAACATAGAAGCCCAGTCTTGTGCTTCTGTACCACCAGAGCCCGCCTGAATATCAAGAAAGGCATTATTTGGATCCAGCTCGCCCGCGAACATGCGGCGAAATTCAAGATCTTCAATTTTTTTTTCCTGTTGCTCAATATCTTGCAATGTCACCTGAACGGTCGCTTCATCATTTTCTGTTTCTGCTAGCTCAATCAAGTCATTAGCATCCTGCAATCCTTGTTGAATTTCATCCAAGCCATGCACAACAGCCGTAAGTGCGGCGCGCTCCTGATTAAGTTTTGTTGCTTCTTCAGGGTTATCCCAAACCGAGGGACGCTCCAGTTCGCGCTCAACTTCCTCCAGCCGTTCTGCCTTCAGCGTATAGTCAAGATACCCCCTAAGCGCTGCTTCGCGAGCCTGTAAGTCTTTAATACGTTCGTAAGTTAAATTCAATTCCATAGGATTATCCGCCATATAAAAAGCGCGTCATTATAAGAGATAAGGGATTATCTCACCAGAAACGGTCATGATGCCTGTCTATAAAAAACCTTAATACTATTGTCTGGCGTTTTGGTTTTGAACCTGCTGACAATTCCGACATATTCCACTTAAAATTAACGGACCATCCTGCACTTCAAAGCCACGTTCATGGCAAAATGCCAACAAAATATCTACGGGTTCTTGCGCTGCCAGTTCTTCCGTTGTGCCACAGCGTGTGCAATTAAGAATAACGCTGGTATGTTGCTCGGCAAAATGCCGACAAAAAACAAAACCATTCAACGATTCCGCACGATGTAAAACGCCGATATCCACAAAAAAATCTAGGGCTCGATAAACAGTAGGAGGCGCTGCATTACCGCGTAATTTCTGTAAATCACTCAAAATCTCGTATGCTTTTACCACGTTAGGATAAGCCAAAACCAATTCCAGAACCTGACGACGAATCGCCGTTAGACGTACTCCCCGTTTAACACAATATTGTTCAACCTGAGTAAGCGTGGTAGAAATTTGTTTTTTATTCATGGCACTCATAAATAACGCCCAAACGAAGATAAATCGTGCTACTCAACATCGCTTCTCACGCGACGGTAGACCCAGATGTGCGCTGGCGGGAAATTCAGCCATGCATGTGTGACACGTTTTCCTTGAATTCCCAGATGCGGGGGTAATACTAACGGCGATTTCTGTCCATACGTGAACTGCACCAATATACTATCTGGATTTTCATCCAGCGCACGAAAAAAAACCGTTTCAATGCCGCGCCCAACTTCAGGCGGTAATGAACGAAATGGTAAAGAAGAAACAATAGTTTTAGGATATTCCTCTTGCCAAGCCTCTAACGCCTCAACGCGCCCACGTCGAATATTGTAATTTTTAAAACGGCTACGTAACCGTCTGACCAAGCGTGGGTTAATTTCACTAATAATTAGACGTTCAATAGGATAATGCGCAACCAATTCGCGTGTAATAGACCCTGTCCCCGCCCCTGCTTCAATCACAAGACTATCAGGGTGCCCATACTGTTGTGCCACACGGCACATTGCGCGAGCCAAGGCAGGAGAAGAAGGCACCAAGCTTCCCATTCCTTTGGGATGGCGAATAAACTCATAGGAAAACCCCGCAGTTTCTCGCATCAAACGCTTAAGACGGTTTTGCTTCGCCATTAAATTATTTCCTCTATTCTTATAAACCAACTCTATCCAATATAAAGTCTTTTTATTAATCAACGCTATCCATATCTATAAGCGCTCGTAACTTTTAATACGCTTATAGGAAAGAACTTCATTGCCACATATCGGGTAAATGATACCTGTGATACCCTTTTCAGGCTAGTTATGAACCTAATTTGTTTAAAATTACGGTTGTGCCTGTCTATCAATAACACAACGTAATTCAAAGCTAGAGTGCACATTCATCACGCCAGGTATGCGGCTCAACTTACCCAGCAGAAAAGTCTCGAACGCTTGCATATCGCTCACCAAGACCTGCAGCAGATAGTCTTCGGCTCTCCCTGTAACAATACTCATCCGGATGACCTCGGGAAACGTCTTCACTTGCATTTCAAAATCTGCAAAACGTTCCGGAGTATGCCGATCCAGTGTTACGGCAATAAAAACGCTGAGAGAATAGCCAAGCGCGTTCCTATTGAGAATCGCTTGATATCCTTCAATAACCCCTAGCTCCTCTAACCGTCGCACTCGCCGTGCACAGGGTGTTGGTGAAAGATGCACCGCTTCTGCTAAAGATAGATTATTCATCCGACCATCGTGAATCAGACAATGCAGAATCTTTTTATTTATATCGTCAAGATGAATGTTATTTTCTCTCACAATTACCATTATATTAGTGAATTTAACTCATTATAACGGAAATGATCAGTTTTTTTGGTGAGAAAATTACGTTTATTATCGTTATAATAAAAATCAGTCACTAATTATTATGTCTTTGTAGGAATTCTCATGAGCCGTTTTAACCATCTTCACTATCGCCCTTTTGCTTTTGCCCCGCACCTTCCTGATCGACAATGGCCAAATAAAAGTATTACGCAAGCCCCACGCTGGGTCAGCGTTGATTTACGTGACGGCAATCAGGCATTGATTGATCCGATGACGATCGAACAAAAACTACGTTTTTTCCAATTACTCGTTGCCTGCGGTTTCAAAGAAATTGAGATTGGTTTTCCGTCTGCCTCACAGATCGAATTTGATTTCACACGCTTACTCATCGAAGCTGGACATATTCCTGACGACGTGACAATCCAAGTATTAGTACAGGCACGCGAACATTTGATTGATCGAACATTTGAAGCACTGCAAGACGTAAAACGAGCTATCGTGCATATTTATAACTCGATTTCACGCGTACAGCGGGAAAAAGTATATGAAAAAAGCCAAGCTGAGATTACGGAAATTGCCATAGAAGGCGCATCTTTATTAAAAGAACGTGCCGCACGTTATCCTAACAGCGAGTGGATTTTTGAATATTCTCCGGAAAGTTTCTCGCAGACCGAACCAGAGTTTGCCGTGTCCGTATGTGAAGCGGTCTGCCAGATATGGCAGCCTTGGAACGGACAAAAAGTAATCCTTAATCTCCCTAATACCGTCGAATGCTCAACCCCTAATCTTTATGCCGACCAAATTGAATATTTTTGTCGTCATTTATCTTGCCGTGAACACGTTTGTATCAGCATTCATACACACAATGATCGCGGATGTGCCGTTGCCGCCTCAGAACTTGCAGTCATGGCTGGCGCAGATCGTGTTGAAGGCACCTTACTTGGTAACGGCGAACGTACGGGAAACATGGACATCATGGTTATGGCAATGAACTTATATTCTCAAGGCATTGATCCAAAGCTTGATTTCTCAAAAATGAACGATATCGTTCGGGTTGTCAGTGAATGTAATAATCTCCCTGTTCACCCTCGGCATCCTTACATTGGAGAACTCGTTTTCACCGCCTTTTCCGGTTCCCATCAAGACGCCATTAAAAAATCGCTGGAAAAAGAACCTCATGATATTTGGGATATTGCCTATCTCCCCATTAATCCCTTAGATATTGGCCGCAGCTACCAAGATGTTGTCAGCATCAACAGCCAATCTGGCAAAGGTGGTGTCGCCTATATTCTTGCACGCGATTACGGTCTCAATGTACCGCGATGGTTACAAATCGATTTTGCGCAAAAAGTACAAGCGGAAAGCGAGCGAACACAAAAAGAACTCAGTAGCCAAAACATTATTACGCTTTTTGAAAATAGCTACCTACATGATAGTCCTTTACGCCTTGAAGATTACACCATCCGCCGTCATGGTCAGAATGAACATCAGCTTGAAGCAAAGCTTATACAACCTGATAACAGTACGACGACTATCCATGGAAACGGCAGTGGTGCCATGAGTGCCTTTGTTGACGCTTTACAACGTTATAGCAACCTCAGCATCAATGTAGCAAATTACGCGGAGCATGCGATGAGTAAGGCAACGGATGCACAAGCGGTTGCTTATGTGCAATTAATGATTGGCGAACATTTATATACTGGCATAGCTTATAGCCAAGATACCGTTAGCGCCATGCTACGAGCAACATTGGTAGCGATTGGACAAGCGACGCAGAAAACTCACCGTAGCCATGCTATAAGCTGATTCATATACCAATAGCAGCAGGCACCCTTAACTTATTACGATTTGCGCGAATTACTTGTCTTGTGCCTATCTAACTGTTTACGTTTGCCGTGAAAGATATAGAGCTGAAATATATAAGCTGAGACCTTTGCAAAAGGACCCCAAACCGCTTACATTACCCCGACATCCACAAC
>JAUMZX010000026.1 GCA_030527905.1 Cardiobacteriaceae bacterium | reverse complement strand
CTGTTCATGCCGATAGTTTACAGCAGAGGCTGAGATAATGAACACGTTCTTAGAATCTTAGAACAATTTCTATCTTCTTCTATCACTAAAAAAGAGCATTGCTTCTTCCACTGTTGTGTCACGAGCAAGTTCACCAATTGGCATTGCTTCCCCATTGGCACAATAGTCTTCGAAGTCCCTATAGAAGCGGTCATCGATAATCTCTTGTCTGATATATAAGCTGTCGCTAATTAGTTCGAACAGCTGAGGGTATATCCACTTTATTAAACGGAATATTAAATATAAGATGTAGGAAATCGGAGCGTTGTTTACATTTTTGAGATTTGTTTGCTTTTATTTTTTGCATAAAGGATTTTTTAGGAATTTTTAGCTACCATCAAGAACCATGCGACTTTGTCGTGCCTTTGGCATTCTTGACAATAGCTAAAAATGTCCAAAATTGGGCACCCATGCAAAAAGGAAAAGTGTAAACAACGCGATTAATTCTTACATATAAGACAAAGTTTTTCATAAGATTTCTCCTGTTGTAAAAAATAAAATCAGGAGAAACAATGATCTCGACAGGGAATGCTTCCTCTGTGGGTATTGAATGGGCAATTACCCTGAGTTTCTGAGTAAATAGATACCCAGATAAAATCTGATCACCATTACGCTGGATTACAGGTGATGTTCACATGATGAATCATGCTTAATTCCCAGCTAGTGTTTAAAGTCCACCGACTATAACCTTTGTCTTGCAACTTCCCAAAACCTGCTATAAAACCGGCTTTGGGAAGTCTCCTGGCTTGACGCCAGGCGACCGACTACTCCGGGCTTAGCCCAAAGGTGAGAGAATTGTCGCCCTCTCGTGATACCTTTGTCTGGTACGGCGATTCCCTCAGATGGCATTTAGAATGTCCTCTTATGGAAGACACTCAAGAATGCCATCTGAAATCATCTCTCTTTGGTAAAGAGACATTTTTTAGCATAAGAATACGGATAGAAACCCCGACCCGAGGATCGGAGTTTCTGTTCATTTTGGTGCGGTGTCTTTTTTGGGTTTGCTCATCATAGCCATGATGAATATGAGAGCTGCTACCGCACAGATGGTCATAAAACCAAAGAATATACCATATACGGTCATTCTCCCTCCTTGTCACTAAGTGCATATAGTGCCCCTACTTCAAACACTATAGCATAAAACAACCATAGCAAGGCTTGCGAGTCATCGCTATGGTGTCCCTTGGACAACAACTTACTAACAATCGGCAAAGCCGACGTTAGTCCTAACAAGTGACACAGTTTTGAGATGTGTCCTCGCTGTTTTTCATTCAGCCGGAAAAACTGTTCCCGCAGAAATGAAAAAATTTTTTTCCCCATATTTTTCTCCTTTCAGAAAAATTTACAAGGATACCTCCCACAGGGAAGTATCCCCGTGGGATGGTTGATAACCACCTCGCTTGAGGTGGTTCTAATTTAAGCCGCTTGAGAAGATTCTTCTCTACGACCTACCAAAACGCTATCTCCTGCTTTGAGATAGCGAATACCGGCTACGCTACCGCGTAGGCAGGATTTGGGATTCTTGTCTTTATCCTCAAATCCTTCCGCACGGAAATCTGCGATTTCCAAAATCGCAAAGACTTTGGTGTCTTCGTTCTTGTATTGCCAGCCGCGTGGAGCCATTCCCTGCGTTTCCAGCAAGGTAAAGACCTCAACCTCGTCGAGAACAAGATTGATGTTGTGGTAAGTAGGCTCGTCGGTTTTTCCGTCAAGCATGCTTACCCTTGCCTCTTTTTTCGCCACGTCAAGGAAATTGACGTAGCAAGGTGTTACCAACAATGGTTTTTGGATGGTATCGGCAAACTGACCGAATACCGTTTCTTTGCCTATCTGTAAGGCGGTTATCTTTAATAACCTACCTTTTAGACAGGCACCAACAGTGCCATCTTTTTTCCTAAAGGACGCGGAGGATAGCGAACCGACATTTATGTCGGCAAACCATGCTTTGCCTTCCTTTTCAGAAAATTTTGGCCAGGCGTCTTGGTGACGCCATAAGATTTTTTTTGCGGCATCGCCGCGCACAATCAAGTCTATCTCTCGATAGATTGGTTTTCCCCCTTCGGCAAGGGTGATGATTGCTCCTTTGACAGAGCAATATTGTTTCCCTTTGTTCGGGGAAACAAGGGTTATTTCTTTGATGCTCATACGAGCACCGTACATCACTGAATCAAAAAATTTTGAGTTGTTGTTCATAGCATTCTCCTAATAAAAATAAAAAAAGGAGTGTATGAACACCCATGCCGGGGATTCAGTACACCCCGTTGGGTTATGGGCAAAATGCCCGCATAGTAATGCCGCACAGAATACATAACGTATTGCGCGGTATAAAATTAGAGAAACTGGTGAACCCAGTTATATCCACGGATGGTTAAATCTCCGTGGTTAATGAGGTCGCCATTACGCTGGTTCTCAGGCGAGTTTCGTATGATTTATTCCTCATACTTAATTGCCAGCTGTGTTTAAAGTCCACGTGACCATGAATAAAAACTACCATTAATTCACATCTTTGTCAAGATCAAAAACTTCTTGGTGAGATGATGCTTCATAACAATTACCATTGGGATGAAAAAGTTGTACAGCTTTGTCTTTATCATGAAAATCCAAACTACAATAAATAGCTGTACCAACAATTTGCACATGACCTAACATATCCTGCACCGAACGCAAACAACCAGTAGCACGTAACATTTCCGTAGCAAAAGTATGTCGGATACGATGTGGTGAAATATGAAATCCTAGTCTACGACAAGCTAATTGATGCACGATAGCGTGCAATGATTTATATGAAATCTGCTCGTTTTTATCATTTGCAAAAAGCCAATCTGTCTTTTTCGCTTTTCTTTCAAAACGTTTGTTCAAATAAAGACGTAATGCTTTACGAGCATAACTTCCGAGAAAAACCAAACGATCGTTTCCCCGTTTAGCCGTGTTGACAAAACATTCACTATAATCTGGGCTTAAATCCGCTAATTGTAAGTTAATTAATTCTATACTACGCACACCGGTACTAAATAAAAACTCAATGATGGCTTGTGCTCGTAATTGTTTCAATGATTCTATTTTTTCGCTCGCTAACGGTGTACACAAAGTAAGCATTTGGTCTAAAGGGACATTTTTCGGCAAACTCTTTTGCTCTCGTTTGCGTTGTAGTGATATTTTGATGTCTTTCATTCCATAGTATTGGATAAGAAATCTCCAAAATGATTTTGAATATGAAAGAATCTTGTTATAGCTATTGGCTTTCAAAGCATGTTTCGTTTGCATAAAATTATATATATGAATGTCTTCTACTTCAGCAAGCGTAATATTCATGGAATCAAGGAAAACTAGGTATGATTGCGCGACTTTCAATTTGTCTTTAATAGTAAAAACTGTGAGATTACTGTCCTCTAAAAGTTTTTGATATTGAGCCATGATCCGCTTATGTGCTTTATGCATCTTACTTTCCTTTTAAGATTATGGTAAATATTGAAATTTGAAGAAATATTTGTCATGAAACCATCGTCTGATATTACCCAAACAAAAGCATACAAAGAGTATATTACCGTTCACTTTCCTCATTATTTATCCGATATTTTAGGTCTTAGTCCCTCAACGATTTATACGTACTGTGGAGCAATAAATCGTTTTATGCTTTTCGTAGAACGGCAAGGTTGGTTATTACAAGATTTGACTAAGGCAGAAATAGAAGTCTATTGCCAAACGATGAATCTTACTCCGCATAGTCAATATCTATTTATCGCCTCCATGAGAAATCTATTTCGTTATTTAAGCGGCATCCAGATAGTGGACAACCCTGTATTTGATAACATGCACAACCCAAAAATATCTAAACATCTTTCAGTTTTTTATACGATTGAGGAAATCAAACGTCTACTTGCCGTGCCGGACACTAATACATTAATGGGGCTACGTAATCGTGCTATTTTGCAAATGCTATATGACACAGGTATGCGTAATAGTGAATTGCGCAATCTACACGTGTCTGATGTGGACATCATACAAAAATTCGTTTGTGTTACAGGTAAACGACAAAAACAACGGCTCATACCATTAACCAATGAGACCCTATTCTGGATTGAGGCATGGGCAAAACGCCGTTTTGAATTAATTGCTGAAAAAGAGGTTCCTTATCTTTTCCTGTCTTCGGCACATAAGAAATTGTCTCATAGAGCCCTATTAACACTGGTCAAACGATATGCGAGAGAGGCCGGATTAAGACGTAGTTTTACAGTACATTCTCTCAGGCATGCATATGCTTCGCACATGATAAATAATGGCACTAATCTGCGAGTTGTACAAGAATTGCTTGGTCATAGCAGTATTAATACGACGCAACTTTATATCCAATTACGGCATCAGCGATTAAAAAACCTGCATCGAAAGTATCATCCAAGAGCCTAATCTCTCTTGCTTCTCTATTGAGTCTGGACAAATAACGGTATCTGGCAATCGCCACATATGATCCTCAAATCGGGTTTGCCCCATACTTTTATGCCACAGCTGGGACATTGGTAGCAACGCTTGCTCTTTTTTTCACGTATGACTTGTTCTGCTTTACTATCTTCCGTAACTTTAAGTGTAAATTGAGACGTAAACGGTTGCAGTAGCGATATCTCCGGGATTTCATTTTCGGTAGGCATCAATGGTGGCAACGCCTCTATTGAGTCTCCTTCCTCATCATGAACAAAAGAACTCTCATCAGTCATGCTTGATTCGGACTCGGTGATCGCATTCGCATAATGTGTATCAACAAAAGGCAATTTGTAGCCTTGTCCGCTTAACGCTAAACAGGCTCGCCAAAAAGCACTCCCTTCAATCGGATAATCCCCCATATTCTGCCCGGTGCGATTGCCGCCAGGTAAACCGGTACTACTAGGCATCAAACCTATAGATTCCATTTTATCCGCCCACTCCTTATTGTGGTAAGTAGCACGAGAAGGATGTCCAAAATTGAACTGCCACAAATGACACATTTCATGTACCAAAGTCTGCATGAGCTCTAGCGGATTACACGTAATAAAATAAGTAGGATTCAGCGCGATTTCATGCACAAAATCTCCTTTTTGATCTTGCCATCGTTTATGCGAGTAATAGCCAAACACATTTTTTTGTCGCTGAAATGTCAGAAGCGGTGCAGGTAGTTTCCCATTAAATAGCGCCGTATTGAAATGATCGAATGCGGTTTGGACAAATTGGTACATGTCTAACGTTGGTTTGTTCATAGGAAGTTTATATTTTGTATTGTACGATATAAAATATACTACAAATGATCCTCTCTTTGTCCCTAAATATGTAATGGCTTTATTTTGGCAGCGTTTCCTTTATGACGTCCAAGGATTGATAACAGAGACGCCAGCAGCCTGAAAAGGAGCCTCGTCACGACTCGCTACCATCATACGATACGAAAGTGCATTGGCTGCTATGAGCGCATCTGCTGTAGAAATACTGATCCCCACTTTTCTACTTCGTTGTTTAAAAAACGTTCGTTTTTTAAACTAAAATTTAGTGCTGTTATTTTTCCAGCGAAAAGGCTTAAAATCGTCTAAAAACTCATCTAATAATCAAATTACATAAACATCCCCCAATAGATGAGTTTTTAAACGATTTTTATACGGAGAGAGAGAAAATGATTATCGGATATGCCCGGGTATCGACAGACGATCAACATCTGGACTTGCAAATCGATGCGTTACAGCAAGCGGGGTGTGAAAAAATCTATACGGATAAAATGTCCGGTCGTCAATTTGACCGACCTGGACTAATACAAGCATTAGATTATGCACGTCCAGGAGATACTTTGATCATCTGGCGCTTGGATCGTCTAGGCCGATCATTAAAAGATTTGATTGAACTGGTTCAGAAAATGGATCAATGCGGTATCGCTCTGCGCAGTTTACATGAGCAACTGGATACGTCATCTGCAACAGGGAAGCTGATTTATCATGTATTCGGTGCTTTAGCTGAGTTTGAACGCAATCTTATTTCTGAGCGAACCAAGGCAGGTCTTACGGCTGCCCGAGCTCGAGGAAAATTGGGCGGCAGGCCTACTGCGTTATCAGCAGATGAAAAGAGAGAGATTCGTATTTTACTAACAGATCCGAATATTTCGACTCAACAGCTGGCAGAACGTTATGGAGTATCTCGTAGCACGATTTATAACGCTTATAACGCCATGAAAGAACAATCACAATAATTTAGGGGGCTGACGTAGATTAGCAGTTAGGTTACACTCAAAAAATGAAGATAACCCATTGCAAACTAAGCAAGTCTACTTAGAGAAAACTACTCCAATTTTTTGTATTAGAAGTTACTGCACGCACAGCTTTAAACTTCCTTTTAAACGTTATAGGTATGCAACTTTTCCGACACTTTCTCTACAATCAGGGCATTTACCGCATTCCCCAAAGCTTTGAATGCCCTGACGGGATTACCAGGTAGCTTCCCTAAATGATGAAGATTCTGCAATTTGGCTGCTTCATATGCCGACAAATAACGGTTCATGGAGGGAATAACTGGAATTTGGGTAGGGGTCATAGAAATTAATGACGGTGCTACTTTGGGACGGAGAATACGTATCCCTGAAGCTCTGAATTGCACGATATGGTGGTATATATTCAAATTATTATGTTCCCCGCGCCATTCCAGTATCTGCCAACTATTGTTTTTCTTTTCTATTTTTCTGCTCCAGCAGGTGCATATTTCAATGTTATCCGCAAACAGCTGTCTCGAAAATTCGACAGATTTTGCAATCCAAGCGGGGACTTTTTTATTGTTACGGCAATATCCGGGCATTTTCGCCAACACTTCGTCCCAAGAATGGCATACGGACAAATCTTGGCCGTATGCTCCCTTATAACGTTTTATTTCTCTCAATTCCAGTTTTTCAAAATCGAATGGATAAGTTGCACCAAACTCTGGGGCAACAATGGATATGGAACCAAGTTTTGTAATCGGCAGTGAATCCAATAATTCCTGCCAATGTTTTAAGAGGGTAGCTTTGGGAGACTCAAGAGGTTTTGATCCGGCTGTGTTTTCCAGAACATCAGGCAATCCTTTGGTATCCAATCCGGTAAGGACCGGCCAAGGGAAATTGCCTGTATCTAGATCCTTGCGTACTGCAACAACAAAAATACGTTTTCTATTCTGCGGGATACCTATATCTACAGGAGAAATAATTTTATGATGAATCTTATACCCAATCCGTACAAACGATTCAACTAGGTAATCCCAAAATGTACCGTCTGCAATCGTCAATATGTTAGGTACGTTCTCCAAAAAAATAAATTTCGGTGAATGATATTTGGCAATCCGGATAACGTGATCAATCAACCTGCCGGATTTCGGACATTCCGCTCCTTTTTTTTTCCCTGCCAGAGAAAAAGGCTGACAGGGAAAACCTGCACAGATAATGTCATGAGGCGGAACCTTGGAAACATCTATTTTCGTTACATCATCTTGATCAATCAATCTATGGGCAATACATCAATTTATCAAATCACTTACGTAGAATTTTATTTTTGCCTTTCAAGTAGAATTTTATTTTTACCTTTAAAAATAAAGTAACATGCTTATCTGTATCGCTAGATTAAGGGAGGACACATGAAAACACATAAATTGGGCATCTCCTTGATAATATCCGCCTTATTCTTAGGTGGCTGTGATGAGATGAAAGGCATGAAGCTGATTGGTAGCGAGAATTGTATTATTTGTATCAGGGACAGTTCTACACATGCTCGTAAAGCGCAAGCAACAACAGCGGCTTCGGAAGATACTGCCGATCTTAGTGTTGCCGATGAAGAGGGAAATGGCAATATAAAAGAAATCCAATCCATACCAAGCCGTTACGGAAAATTCGATATTTTAATAAGAGAAGATGACTACAAAGTCTTATTATTTAACGGTAAAAGGATTGTTGAACCGGATAATCCTCCAGGGTATAAAGATTTGATAGCCTCTCCTTATGGGGGAGAAGGTGTTTTCCCCATTTTTGATAAAAACCAGCCGGTAAAAATTGGAGAATACGATGTCTATCCTATATACGTTGTGGATGGCGGCAATGTTATTCGCCTATATACCTACCTCATCATAGCTATCGGGCCGGACAAACAACCCATCGTTTACGGCAATAATCGTATGCTTTCACGTGATGCCAGTTATAAGGTAGAAAATGGTAAATTTATAGCAGAGTATGACGGTGCAATCGTAACCTTTGCCAATAACCGATTTGTACAGCAAGATAAGCCCATGCAGCAAATACCGAATGATATTTGCCAGGAGATGTTTGAAACTCGCAAAGCTATCGCTAACGATATTCAGAAAAAACAGGATGGTGGTGGTGCAGTTTTTGTTGCGAAACGCTATGCCGCATTCAGTACAGATAAGATGTACCGAGCAGGCAAACAGAAAAAAATTACCTTTAACAATTTCAAGAAACAAGTTTGTCAGTGATTAACTGACAAAGAAAATATGAAAAGTTGTAAAAAGTTGCACTAGAATAAAGGCAAAGTTGGCGAACTCTAAACGCAAGAGAGCCGGAGCGTAATCGCATAGTATGGGCAACCATACGAAATTCGTCTGAAATCCCAGCATCGTACGAAAGTACGTGACGACTTTTTCAGCCGGGTGATGTTATATCCGGCGCATTCAGGGCAATTGCCCATCTACCCACAGGGGAAAACTTCCTCTGTGGAGTTTGCTCCTGTGATTGTTTGAAACGGGAGTAATATATGGTAAATTTGAGCCAACTGAATTCTTTGATCCACCAGATCAAAGAAAAAGAAAGGGTAGCAATTGTTGCCCTTATTGACCTCAAAACGGAGGACAATATGGAAAAAGTAATGAACACGCTCAATAATATGAGCGAGACATTTAATGCTAGATTCAAGGCCTTTGAATCTAAATTCGAGGCTCTGGAATCTAAAATGGATTCCAGATTCGAGGCCTTTGAATCTAAATTCGAGGTTCTGGAATCTAAAATAGATAGCGTGGAGAAGCGTTTGACGTTTCTTCAATGGGTAGCCCTAATAGGGCTATCCGCCCTAGGCGTATTAATTTCTATTTTACGCTTCTCTTAATCCACTTATAAAGAAGAAAAGCATTAATACGCTTTTCTTCTAAATCATTCACCATCCCACGGGGAATCCCCGTGGGGGTTCTCCGTTTTTTCTAATGTTACGGAGAATCTTATGAATACACTGATTTTTCCCCAAAAAATGATCTCCCTTTTAGGCGTGATCATCGGTCCAAAAGGATTTTTTGGTCCGGGATTCTGGGCAGATTTTAAAGAAGGCTGGAATGCCGACCAAGCGCAAACACGTTTAGTCCACAAGACTAAACAACAGGCGCCGCAGAGCCCCTATAAAACCTCCGCATCAGAAAATGCAGAGGATTATGGTCCTGCACCTAAGGATTTGTGTCCAGAAGATATCTGGGACTTTTCTGAAAATGAGGAAAGTACAGCCTCACCTATTATTACTACCGAAGATAATTACAGAAACATCTTCTGGTAAGAGAAAAAGGAGCCTTGCGGCTCCTTTTTTATGCCCAAAATATTTATATAGGACAAATTGCCTTTTTATGGCATGGCAATTGCCATGATTGTATTCACCTTATTTGTAAGCTACAGCATGAAACGCACTGACAAAGAAGATAAGCATCAAGTACAAGGAAAGTAAATGTTGGCCAAAGAAGCGAAACGAAAGAATCCTCTTGACCTGGGACACCAATAGAGGTATAACATTAGCATAATCAAATCTATAACAGGAGTTAGCGATGGATACACAAACCACAATAACAACAGAAACACGAGGATTCGTCGGTACTCTAGCGGCTATCTGGAATGCTAGTTTTGGTCTAATCGTTGGTCCAAAAGGATTTTTTGGTCCAGGATTTTGGGCAGATTTCAAGGAAGGCTGGAATGCCGACCAAGCACAACCCCATGTGGCCAGCCAAGAAGAACAAGATTTTTATTTTGTTCAAAATAATTTTGATACGAAAGAAGATACATATATAAATAATAATAATGATGATGACGATTTACATCCTTTAGATTATTTGGGCTACAATTATAATTATTTGAATTACTATAAGCGCAAATAAAAAGGGGCTAACGCCCCTTTTTATTTTATGGATTTTTACCTCGGAATCGCTTCCATCTGCCTTTGACTCCCCCCCACATTTTGGCGCCAAAACCACCGCTATAACGTGTAATACCGCCTGATGGGTTTCTTTGGGTATCACCGACCATCAGCCATTTGCCGCCTTTGCCGAAACCTTGTCCCATATTGCCACCAACACCTTTACCTATATTTTGTCCTTCCCTTTGTGCGCCAGCAAAGGCTTGTCCTGGGTCACCAACTCCCGCCAGATTTTGCATATAAAACACGACCATTGGCATGAGGAAATAAAACATCCCGCTTGCTGCGTCCAGTAGTAGCATCTCAAATGGATTATGTATCAAGCCACCACCATGCATGGCTTCAAACAGTCGGTCATCCAGATGATCCATGATAAACCATAGTCCTGGAATAATGGACAGAGAGAACAGTAGCAGCATGCCTTTGATAAGCGTTGATGCCCGCATCTCACCAAGCACAATATAAAGACCCCAGAACATACAGGCTGTCATGAAGACCATCGGAATTAGGAATTTCAACATCAGTTTGAATATCCAGATACCACCATAGAAACTCACAACGCTACCGATTAAACCGGAAGCAAGGTCGATATGAAAAATAGAACTGACAATGGCAAGTCCTACCGCACCAGCTGTCGCCAGCGTTAATCCAACAGCATCTGCTCCATTAATTGGACTATCTTGGATAGTATTACCTTGCTGATAACTCAGTAGTTTATCTCTGAATTCATCATCTGTTGAATTCATTGCTTTCTCAATTTCTTCTTTACATGCTTCTGGATTTAAAGCAGGCAAATTAAGACTATCGAAGCTAGTATTACTTCTGATTCGTCTGCGACACGACTCTGGACCAACATCTGAAGCAACTTTTTTTATCATATCGTTTGATAATGCATCAATTAACCGATTCTTAAGTGATGGTTTATCACCTGCCGCTTCTCTCCACCATGTACCACATTTAGGTAGACCATTCTCCCCGGAAAAGCCAGGTATCGCATTTTGTGCATGCATCGTAGCTGGAATATTGCCCAGCTCCTTACTGACCGTCGCATCAGTTTTCATCGGACTGTTATCCGAGTAGAACATCTCATACAAAAATTCGGAATCGTCAAAATATAGTACGGCTTTTTCTATTTCCTCCGACGGTTGTAGCCCATCACCACCGTATGTTCCTAACCCTTTATATTTTTTCTTATTTTTGTTCAAGTAATTAACATACTGATCATTAAACCATTTTCTGACCTTGCCATTTTCTTCGCCATTGTCATATTCGCCTGCACGAATCTTTTGAATATATTCTCCCGCCTTTAAAGTACACTCTCTAGCAAATTGCCGGTATTCCTGATCCAGCTCTGTAGCCTTATCAGCATCAGCATAAGAAAGGCTTAACATCTTTTTATTAAGATCGGTAATATCTAACGCACAAGGCAGTTCACTGTAAATAGTGCCATTCATTCCTTGTCCAAGACGCATAGCAATCCACGGCAGAATTGGTACATGTGCCTTAGTTACGCTAAAGTAAGAACCACCGCCCGCTTTACTATTCATATCTATTACTTTTTTATCCGCAGCACCACAAATATTGCCAACCTTAGTTGCATCTAAAGAAATTTCCACCACAGGCACGATTGCCAGGAAATAAATAATGGCTACGGCGCCTAAAGTTATCAGTGCCTGTTTGATAAAGTTCATCCCTCGATATCCTCCTGACAGATACTCCGTCAGAATCCCGGCAAATCCTTTAAGAAGCGGGTATAGGAAAAAACCACTCACACAGATCAATAAAAATAGAACGTAATAGACTGACCAACCATAAACGATTAGAAAGGCATCCAGGTAATTAGATACATTCAGTTCAGATTTCATAATACTTCCTTAAGCCAGCCAATAAGGTAATTGGGCTAAAAGTAGATCTAAGATGATTAGGACAATGAATGCCAGCCACGGTGAAATATGGGCACGCATAGCGCGCGCCATATCTTGTTCAATTTCCTGTAGCAGATAATGATCCGCTGCGCCTTGTTCAAAAAGTTGCTGACGCTGCATTTCTAAGCGTACTAACGCCGTCATACGAACGCACTGCATCATGCGAGGAACAACAATCCAGCTGATTCCTATGTACAGCAGCAGGCGGCACGCAGTTGCCGGTAACCATGCTTTATTAATAAATTGCTGTAGTTTCACTACGCCGCTATCACCAAAAAAAGCCAGTACCAAGCTACCGATCAAAAATAACAACACCATACTTATAAATGCCCTACCGAACCGCCGTAATCGTCTAAAACGTGGCGGAGCAGGCATGTTGACAACGATTGTTGTTGTACTATCAGGTGACGCAACAGAAACATTGGCATAGTTTAGTTCCCGTTCGGTTATGCTGTTTTTTCGCTCGGCAACCTCTGTATCCGAAGGATGGTTCTTGGCACGCTCTGTTAGCTGTTGCTCGTCTGTTTGTGCTTGTGACTGCTCTGCTATTTCATGCTCTGATTTTTCCATGCACCACCTCAGTATTGATAGGCTCGCTGTGAAATCTCACGGATATCATCAAGCACACGGTAATACATTACTTTGAATTCTTCTTCAGCCGGCTGACGTACCGCCGTCTGTTGCAAATCGGGAGCACGAATGCCTGTTTTTAAAGCTTGTTTTATAAACAATAAATTATTAATCATCCGCTTCTCAGCGTATTCTCTAGCCCGCCGAACAATCTCAACCGATAACTGATAAGGTGGCATTCCACGCATATCATCAACCTCAATGGGTGGAATTTGTAAGCCTGTCTTTTTCTCAAATTCATCGCGCTTCATTCTGCCATCTACATATTCCTTCAGGTCTTTGATCATGTCATTGCGATACTCAACATATTTCTTCTCATAACCTTTACCGGCAATACTTTTGACTTGATCTTTAGTATCGGCTTCTCCTAGTCTTTTTTCCGTAGCACCATAGATTTCTTCGGCAAACTCATAGAGTTCTTTAGGCGATTTAAATTCTTTCAGAATAGGATTATCTTTGATGCTTTGTGCATCCACTGGGAATACGTTTTCCCAAGCGCTCTTGTCTTGCCTAGACATCATTAGATTCATCCCTGAAGTAATGAGCGATTTAGTAAAATTGATAGGTTCTTGCTTTTCCCCGCCATAATTTTTGCCGTCCGCCATCGTCAAACCGTTTTTTCGTGCGGCTTTAATCATTTCTTCTTTTGCTTCTTCCAGCGAGGCTTCTTTGTTGGCCACCAAACCAATCGTTTGTTTCCATTGTTCCCCCACCGCGATCTCCATCAATTCACCCAATGGATTTTTACCTTGAGCCACATCACGTTCAAAATCGCGACATTCTCTTACTTTCAGATCAAATAATTGTATCTGCTCATCCCATTGTTTAGTGGTTAGCTCTCCCAATACGGGGTTAATTTTCATCAAGGCATACTGAAAAAAACCACTCATCGCACCAGAAATAGCTGCCATAGCTTTTTTCTGTATATCCTTAATCAGATTCTTCATTTTGTATTGCAGATTTTTGAGCTCTGCTTCTATATTGTTGAAGAAATTAAGGTCACCGCATTGATAATTTAGTCCTGCCCGGAAGTTTGCATTGAGAGAGAGACGAGAGGAGTAAGAACCCGGGAATATACTATCTAGCGCAGATATGCCGCCAGCAAGTGCAGAGCGGCCAGCTTCACCCTCTGGAATTTTGTCCGGACGATAACTATTTCCCAACACTTCATCGGTCTTATTTTGTGCTATGAGAGGCGGTTGTACTGCAAGCGCGATTACTAGGGTAAGAATTTTTAGCGTATTACATTTTTTCATTTTTTCTCTCCTGCTTTCTCTGGGGCTTGTTCTTTAGTAGAGGATTTAGGCGTATTAACCGCCTTTTCTTTATCTTGAATGGAAGTATTCTGTTCTGGTTGTTGCATATTGATCTGCGCTTTTAAAACCGTACGGTTACGAATATGCTGCGGTTGGTTGTACAGGGATTCATCAATAAATGAATGTTCTATCGGGTCAAAAAGGGTTACCGTAGTATTGGGCCAGGTAGCAATAAGCGTCTGCGCTTCATTACTTAGTGGGGCTTCTTTTTCACTGTTGACAACCACCTCTCTCATAATATGTGCGGGAGGTTCGCGGAAATCCTTAGCAAACTGCTTAATACAGGTCAGATTTAAACAACGGTCATCTACGATAAGTAAAAGCGTGTCTCCCGTATGCCAGCTGGTGTCTATAGCGTAAGGAACATAACCAATAGTATTGATACCGGTTAAACGATCCGTAAACTCCTGCATGACCTCATCCAATTTTTCGGCACCCATCGCTTCAGATATGAGCCACGCGGTTTCGATTTCGCGCTTAACCATTTCATGTTCCATTTCTGCTGCTTTTTTGGCGTAATAGGCTTTGTCTTCCTGTGTATCAGAAATCATTGATAAAACCGTAAGTGGATCCAGATTTTGATTTCTAAATTTACCGACAACCGCCATGTAAGTTTCATAGCGTCTGACTTCATCTTCATTAAGTTGCCAATATTGCTTAAACGCCTGTTCTTTAGATGCAATTTTTCCAAAATCTATTTTTGGTGCAGCTTGACTTATCCCAACAAGAGCCAAGACAAGCGGTAATAATAAATAGGAACGGATTTTCATAAATATTCTCCTTATATTGATTTAGTTGGTGTGCTATTGTCCTTTGGAGTTCTTCCTTGATACTGAAGACGAGCTTTTTCTATTTCATCTGCTATCATCAGTGCCGCATCCAGTTCGCCGATTTCGTGTTCACCCATAAGACGTTGCCGTGCGGTCTTTTCTTTCTCATCCGTCTGCCCTAGCGCTAGCATGAGAGACGGCGGAACATAACGTACCAGCGTGTCAGCGAATTTACCGGACATAGATACGCCTTCTACAAAGCGGCGTTCTTCTTTACGGGGAAATTTAATCAGGTGTTTTGCTTCTTCATTGAGATTCAGAATTTTTTCCGCTTGTTGTATTTCTTTAGCATCCATCTTCATCAGCCACCAAAATTCGGCGTTACCCAATATCTTCAAGGCGTCGCCCTGAAAGTCGGTAATATCTTGGGTAATAAGATTGAGCCAACAGCCGAGTTTACGAAACACTTTGACTGCCACGACCAACCCTGACATAAGAAGTGGTACTTTCGCCCATAAATGCGCTTCATCCACTTTGACCTCTATTGCCCGTCCGCTTCCTTGCAGTTTTTCAGCCATTGCTGTGATGTTGTAAATTGCTGATAGTCCAGCGACCGCTAACTTGTCTTCTGATCCCGGTTTTCCTAGTGAACCCAGCTCAATGACAGTCAGATCGTAATCAGGAGAAAAACCTGTTGCCGTCTGATTAAATAAAATGCCATATAACCCGTTCGTCCAAACAGTGAGCGCATCAGCCATATTACGCATATCAAGCGCAACTTCTGCCAGTCCGCCTTCTCGCGAGGCTTCTTCTTCTGACATTTCACGCATTGCTTTGGCCATGTGTACCGGCCGTGCATGCGGTTCTCCTGCTTCAACAGATTTTTTCAAGCCTCGTACCAACGCTTCCTGTATTCGAGATATTTGTGATTGTTCCAAGGTATTTTGGCTCGTCCCACAGATCATAATGCGCATAATGTATTCCATCTCGGCTAGATAAGAGCGCTCCTCCTCTTCATCCTCAGCCTGCGCATTTTTTTCTCCTCCTTCCCAAGAACCATCACTAATTGCCTGCGCTTTCGCGGCTTCTGTCAGTGCTTTTTTCGTCTCAAAAAATGGCGCAAGAACATCCTTAGAATTAGCATTGAGGTTAAAACGTTTGACCTTTTTCCCGTGCCGTTCCATGTAATCAGCCATAAGACCGAAGCTATTACCGTAATCAAAAATAAACTGACGAGAGTTATTGACCGCCATACTTTGCATAGCCTGATAGACAATCGTCGCAGATTTACCGGAGCCGGAAGGACCGAAAAATAGTTCATGTGATACCTTAACCCTGTCATCACTATGAAACGGATTGAAATAACAGGTTTCGCCATCTCGTGTATAGAGAATATAGCAAGGATGTTTACCTCCACTTTTATTACCATAGAATGGGAGGAGAGAAGCAAGATGCACGGTATAGATTTTGCGTGCTCGCAAGGCAGCATTACGATCATGTTCAAAGCTATAGACTGTCGGTAATGCCCGAATAAAGCTATCCTGACTAATGAGATCAAAACGTGGGTTAATGACATTAAGTGTAAGAATTAATCGCGTTGTTTACACTTTTCCTTTTTGCATGGATG
>JAUMZX010000025.1 GCA_030527905.1 Cardiobacteriaceae bacterium | reverse complement strand
AGCAACTGCACTAACGAATCAAACCTCGTTTTCCTGTATGTTCAAGAAAAGCGGCAATTTTTCTTGCTGGATCGGACTCACTAGCAAGCGCATTAATTTTATGACGAGCTTCTTCTAATAATAGATTTTCTTGATAAAGATGACGATGGCACTTCTTGATACTTGCTATATCTTCAGCACTAAACTGATGTCGTTTCAATCCTTCAAGGTTAATTCCCGCAATACGCGCCGGAGATTCTACAACTAAGGAATAAGGAGGCACGTTTTGTTTGACTCCTGCACAATAACCAATCATCGAATAAGCACCGATATGCACAAATTGATATACCAGCGCAAAACCTCCCATCACAACATGGTCATCAACGCGCACATGTCCAGCAAAGGTGACATTATTCGCCATCGTCGTGTGGTTGCCAATCACGCAATCATGTGCGATATGAATGTAGGCCATAATCCAATTGCCGTCACCGACAACCGTTTTACCAATGTCTTGCACGGTACCACGATTAAAAGTCACAAATTCGCGAATCGTATTGTTGTCGCCAATTTCTAGAGTTGTCTCCTCTCCATTGTATTTTTTATCCTGTGGAATGGCGCCTAATGAAGCAAAAGGAAATATATGGTTATTCTTGCCAATGCGAGTCGGCCCTTCAATCACGACATGCGGAGCAACTGTAGTACCACGATCAATCTGTACTCCCGCTCCAATGACGCTATAAGCGCCAATGCTGACATCATCAGCAAGTTCAGCTTTGGGATCAATGATGGCAGTGGGATGAATCATAGCGGACTCCAATAAATATAGGTTTAACTTCCCTAATCAATGCTGAGAATATCAGCTTTGTTATCAAGTTTAATGACAAGGTATCTGGTATTGTTTCGGAAGTAATCATTGTAGGCAAAGGCACTATTTTCTACGGTTAAACGATATACATATAATGGCGATTTCGCAGTAACAAAAGTCTCAGGGTATATAGGAAACCTATTACCTGCGGGTCCTTCCTCATGATAAAAGCAATTATCATTATTTTGTCTGAGTTACTGGTAACACAACACACGTCACAGTCCTTCCAAAACAGTAAAACCTTTCAAAAGGGCTATAAACGCATAACGTTTGCCGTTACTCATATCACTTTGACTCCAAGAGTGGTAGGAATAACATTTTTACCCAACATTATGTCATTCCTCCGATAACATCTTTATCTGCTTTGCTTGCGTAAGCAAACCAAAGTAGATTTGATCTTTTTTGTAGCACGGCTTCCCAAGCTTAGCTTTTGCCACGTCCCGCTGTCGTACACATAATTTCTGCCTCACAAACAACTTGCCCATTCACAGACGCTTCCGCCGCAAATGACCAGATACCTCGACGCGAACGGATAATCTTAATATCTAAATGTAATTGATCACCAGGCACAACGGTTTTACGAAAACGAGCTTTATCAATGCCAACAAAAAAATAGATATTGTCTTCTTCCGGAATATCCGGTAACCCGAGTTCTTTACGTCCACTTTTTACGCCAAGAATTCCGGCCGCCTGCGCCATAGCTTCAATTACAAGCACGCCTGGCATAACTGCTTTACCAGGGAAATGCCCCTGAAAAAAGGGTTCATTAACGCTCACATTTTTGATTGCTTTGATGTGACTTCCGATTTCTACTTCTGTCACACGGTCAATCAACAAAAAAGGGTAGCGATGTGGCAAATAACGGCGGATTTCTTCGATATCCATTGCAGTTGCAGTCATGAGTAACTCACTTTTCCTTGGTAAGAAATTTCAGTTTGGCAATAAATTTTTTCCATTGACGATCAGGTGCAACAGGTATGGCGGAAGAATAAACACCTGCTGTACGAACAGATTTACTGACAGAAGAATGTCCTGAAAATTGTGCACCATCACAGATAGTAATATGTCCAGCAAAGACACTCGCTCCGCCCACTACACAATATTTGCCAAAAGTAACAGAACCGGCAACGATAGCTGCCCCAGCAATAACGGTATGATCACCAATCACCACGTTATGACCAATCTGAATCTGATTATCAAGCTTCACACCATTGCCAATGATAGTATCGTGTACGGCTCCACGATCAACGCTAGTGCAAGCGCCTATTTCAACATCATCGCCAATACACACGCCACCTAACTGCGGAATTGGTTCCCAACGTCCCGATTCGAACGATAAACCAAAACCACGTTCACCAATCACTGCATTAGCAAGGATATGGACGCGCGCGCCAACAGTAGTCCCTTCCAACAAACGTGCACCGGCGCCAATGACACTGTTTTCCCCTAAACGAACTCCAGGAGCAATATAAGCCAAAGGCGCGATACAACAACCATCACCAATTACAGCTTCTGCACCAATAACCGCGCCAGCCCCAACGTTAACATTGACGCCCAATTTGGCGCGTAAATCGACCATAGCTTGCGGATGAATCCCTTGTTGAGGATGAATCGAACGTTCAAACCAACCAGCCAGCTCGCGCCAAGCACGCTTAACATCGGGCACTATAATTTGCACCGCTTTGGTGTCTTGAACCATTTCTGCAACTAAGACAGCAGAAAGTTTGGTATCTGATAAATACTTACGATATCCACTTTCAGCAAGGAAACCAATTTCTCCGGTTCTGCCGTCTTGCAGAGTACCAACGCCATGAATTTCTATGCTGTTATCGCCATGTACTGTTCCACCTAAACGGGTAGCAATATCTCCTGTACGATATGTCATGGCGTTGCTCCAGCAGCCTTACGCTTCAAGCGCTCGATTACAGCGGCACTTAAATCGGCACGCTCGCTAACATAAAAAACTCCAATATCATTAAGAATAATATCGTAGCGCGCTTCTTTAGCGAGACTGATGATTTCATCTCCTATCATTTTCTGCAATTTTGCCATTTCCTCATTACGACGCACATTGATATTGTCACGATAGTCATTATCACGGCGGGTAACATCTCGTCTTTTACTAACAACCTGTCGCTCAAAATCGTTATAAGCGTCTCCATGAGGTAACGATTCAAGTTGCCGCTCTAATGCCCGCAACTCGCTCTGCGCTTGTAATAAAGCATCACGTTCAACCCCAAACTCTCGTTCCAGCTTTTCATTAATCTCGTCACGCTGCGGTGCGACAGCCATAATACGACGAAAATTCACAAAACCAATCCGTAGATCGGCTGAAACACTTTCTGCTGCTGTAGTATCAGTTGCAGAAAGATTCACCTGTTTTTTTTCGTCAAGTGCCACTGTTGGCGGCGCCTGACGCGTGTTACCTATTGCAGTATTTGTCGCTGTAGTTTCCGTTGCAGTATTTTCAGCCTGCAATGCACTCACGACAAACAGGAATGAGAGCACCAGCGCACTTCTCATTTAGAATCCTGTTCCTATACTAAATTGGAACGATTCTGTTGAATCGCCATCTTTCTTATTCAGCGGAATCCCATAACTCAGATTTAGAGGCCCAATCGGTGACAACCATTGTAAGAATAAGCCGCTAGAATATCTGAATTCGCCTATATCAAAATCACCCACTTTGTTATAGACATTACCAAAATCAAGGAAAGTTCCAAAACGAACGTTATTCGATTTCTCATCTACTTTCCAAGGAACCATCAATTCAATACCACCTGTCGTACGGAAATCGCCACCGGCGTTATCACCATTTGCATATTTAGGACCAAGGGAGCTATATTCAAATCCACGCAACGTGCTTAACCCACCTGCGTAATAATGGCGATAAAATGGCAAGCCGCTTGTTTTTCCATAGCCGCCACCGTAGCTAACATCGCCCCGCAAGCCCAGAAGAAGTGTCTTATCTTTGTTCAGCGAGAAGTAGGTACGATTACGATAGCCAAGCTTATAATAAGTATCATCTGAACCTGGGATGGTCACTTCGCCACTAATACGATTCAGACTTCCACTGGTTGGCAAGTAGGCGCTGTCTTGCGTATCTTTACTCCAAGACAATGTAAACACACCTTCCTTATAGCGCCGACCTTTTTTATCTAAATAATCGGTGATTTCTTGCGCTACCTTATCGCCCGTATTGATCTTAAGCGTACGTAGCCCGCCACCAAAATAAATATTTTGATATTCCGTCAACGGATAACCAAAAGTAACGGTTGCATCAAGAGTATCTGCCGCCCAATCGGAAAGGCGCTCTTTACGATAATTCGTTTTATTATAATCAAATGAATAGTTAATACTTACGCCATCAGCCGTAAAGTACGGGTCGGTAAAATCGAAGCCATAACGTTGTTCAGAGGAGCTTTTCCCAAAATTAACGCCAAGACTATTACCGGTACCTAAGAAATTATTATCGTTATATTCGATATTAAATAGCGCACCACTACTCTGTCCGTAACCAATACCGCCCTGAATACTACTTGTACTACGTTCTTTCACCTTATATTCAATATCAACTTGGTCCGGCGTTCCAGGTACAGGCTGAACAGTTTGCTCCAACGATTCAACTTGCGGCAAGCGACGCAAACGTTCTTCCGAACGAGCAAGATCAGAACCGGAATAAAGACTTGCTTCCTGCTGACGTAACTCACGACGTAAAACTCGATCATAAGTTTTAGTATTGCCAGAAAAGCCAATATTTCTCACATACGTTTTCAAACCTGGCGTAACCAGAATATCAAAACTAACCTCTCCTGTTAGACGATCCGCCGTCGGTTCAATATTAACCTGAGCCTGAGCATAACCTTCATCCGCAAGACGAGTACGTAGCACATCTGTCGTCTTACGTATTTCACTACGGTTATACCGATCTCCCGCCTTAAATGTTACTAGAGATTCAAGTTCAGATTGGGGCACGATAAGATCACCTTTAAATTGATATCCCTTTATCCGAAAAACCTTGCCTTCATCAACATTAATAGTCAAATAAATCCATTGACGGTCTGGCGAAAGCGAGACCTGAGTGGACGTCACATTGAAATCCATGAAACCACGATCACGGTAAAACGACTCAAGACGATCAATATCCGCTTGTACCTTATCACGATCATATTGATCCGACTTGGTCAGCCATGAATTCCAACGTGGTGTAGAGGTATCAAACAGTGAAATCAGCTGACTATCTGGATAAATTTTGTTACCCACAATATCAATCTGTTTAATTCGGCTGGAACGCCCTTCACTAATATTGAGATCAATCGCGACCCGTCCTCGTGGTAACTGACGCACTTTAGAATCAATTTTCACGGCATATTTACTGCGCGCCTGATACTGTTCTGTCAATTCCTGTACTAATTGCTGTAACATCTGTGGGTTATAAGCCTGTCCCTCGGTAATACCAGCAGAAGAAAGGACTTTTTGCAAATCATCAGATTTTAAATCGCGGTTACCCTTCAGATTAATCTCGGCAATCACAGGAAATTCTTCAACCTGCACTACTAAGACATTACCATCGCGGGCAAGACGTACCTGTGAAAACAGATTTGCTTTATATAAGGCATCAATAGCTTGTGCACTATTGGCAAGATCGAAACGTTCTCCTGGTGTAACAGGTAAATACGTAAATACCGTACCTGCCGAAATCCGTTGTAACCCCTCAATTCGAATATCAGAAACCTGAAAAGACTCGGCAAAAGCAGAAACCGAAAACAGCAGCGCAAAAGCACAGGGTAAAGCCCGCATCTTCAGCATGTTGTGCATAGAAAAACCCATTCGACAAGAAAAGGCAGCATAATAGCAAAGGGACAGGAATTCTGGCAATGCAAATTACTGTAATTCCGCCCCGTTTTACATTCATACCATGATAACAACTATGCAACGCCACCTTTGGAACCTCGCAGGTTTCCTTGCGCTACTCTTGGGCATCATTGGCCTACTTTTGCCAATTCTCCCAACAGTTCCATTTGTCATTCTAGCTGCCTGGTGCTGGTCAAAAAGTAACCCTCGTTTTCACCGGTGGCTGCTTGAACACAAACACCTAGGCCCACCTATCATTGCGTGGCAAAAAAGAAAAGCCGTTCCCCGTATTGCAAAAATCTTGGCTAGTATTATGCTCATAGGTTCAGTAAGCAGTATCTTGTACCTATTGCATGAACGATACCTCTACCTCATACCGCTACTCTCTATTCTTATTATTATGATAATGCTATGGATTTGGCAACTACCAGATGCCTAGGAGTAAACACCATGCATACCACCAAATATCACTTTCCCTCAGCCAATAGCGCTGATGCTCGCGGTCTTCTCGCGCAAAGCGACTTTATCAGCGCGTCATTAGCCTTTTCTGCTCATAGTCAGGGTATTTTTCCTTGGTACAACCCTGGAAACCCTATTTTATGGTGGAGCCCAGATCCGCGCGCTATTATCCCTACCGCAACGATTCATACCAGCCGAAGCTTACACAAACTCTTACGCACCATGCCCTACCATTTGAGCCTAGACACGGCTTTTACCGCCGTTATTGACCATTGTGCCAAAGTTCATGGAGAAACATGGATTACAGATGATATGCGCTCGACCTACCTAACTTTGCATGACCAAGGCAGAGCGCACAGCTGTGAACTATGGCAAGAAGGCACACTTATTGGCGGGCTTTACGGTGTCGCACTAGAGCGTATTTTTTGCGGTGAATCCATGTTCAGCTTACGCCCCTCGGCCTCAAAAATCGTTCTTGTCCAGCTTTGCGCCCATTTGGCAGCCATGGGAATAGATACCCTTGACACACAGTTTCTTACACCGCATCTCATCAGCATGGGCGCCAAAAATATTCCGCGCGACGAATACCTGTCGCGTCTCACAGAGAATCCGGACGCACACCGTGGCCGGTGGCATCTGTGCTAGACTAATTTCGTCCCAACACAAGGAGCCAAGACCAACATGTCAAATATTCTTTTATTTTGCGCCAGCAACAGTCAGACCTCAATCAACCTGAACCTACTCCGTGCCACAGGCGACCTTATTAACGGCGAACACAAAACCTATAGCAGCATGATAGATTTTGATCTGCCAATCTATTCACAAGATATCGAAAATGAAGAAGGTTACCCAGAAGAAGCGCAAGCCTTCTTTGAGCTTATTGAAGCACACAATGGCGTCATACTCTCCTGTCCAGAGCATAATGGCGCCATGCCGCCAGCATTCAAAAACCTGATAGATTGGGGCAGCCGTTACGCTAACACGCAAAAACATAAACTCTTTGCTGATAAACCAGTGTTACTGCTATCTACATCCCCCGGTCCCAAAGGCGGCGCAAGCAACCTTGCTCTACTAGAAACACTGTTACCATGGCAAGGGGCGCAAATTACAGGCCGTTACAGCGTAGGTTCCTATAACGAGCACTTCCATGACGGTAAAGCAGACACCACAACCCAAGATGCCCTAAAACCGCTATTACAAGACTTCCTTGCCAAACTATAAAAAGCGCTGTTTTAATCTCGGGTTGATATAGCGATTAAAGCCGAAAGTTCATAGAAATGGTTCTATCTACTAACGCAGGATAGCAGCTTCAAGTAACATCACCACGCTTCCGCCGTTTCTATCCGTCTGAATCATAGATACAAAAATAGTAGGTATTTGCTTGTTTATCTGCAAGTGATAAAAACCAAACGAGAAAAGCCAAAACAAAAAACCCCGTTCGATAACGGGGTTTTTCTGCATACAAAGGTCTTTTACGCCCGTTTCGCGACTGCGTTCGCCAATTTTTCCAATAAAACTTCCGTATCTTCCCAGCCAATACAAGCATCTGTAATACTCTGACCATAAGTCAATGGTTTACCTATCTGCACCTTCTGCGCACCTGCGACAAGATAACTCTCTACCATGACAGCAAAAATAGAGCGATTTCCTGCAGCCATCTGCGCACAAATATCATCTGCCACAATCATTTGCCGATTATGGTCTTTATTACTGTTGGCGTGGCTACAATCAATCATTAGCTTCTTTACCAAGCCTGCTTTTTCCAAAGCCTCTTCCGCCGCGCGCACATAACTTGCCTCATAATTTGGACCATTATTGCCGCCGCGTAAAATGAGATGACAATCTTCATTGCCCGAAGTCGTGACAATAGAAGAATGACCAAACTTATTTACCGTCAGAAAGCTGTGTGCCGCTTGTGCAGAACCAATTGCATCCACTGCCGTTTGCACATCGCCATTCGTTCCGTTTTTGAAACCTATAGGGCAAGACACGCCTGAGGCCACTTGACGGTGTAACTGACTCTCTGTTGTACGCGCCCCAATAGCGCCCCAACTAACCAAATCAGAAAGATACTGCGGAACAATAATATCCAAATACTCTACAGCGACCGCAATTCCCTTATTATTCAAATCAAGTAGCAACTTACGTCCAATACGTAGCCCTTCATTGATATCAAAAGAACCGTCCATACGCGGATCATTGAGCAGCCCCTTCCAACCGACCGTTGTCCGTGGTTTCTCAAAATAAGCACGCATCACGATCAACAATTGCCCACGATACTTTTCCTGCAACGGCAACAAGCGGTCTGCATACTCATGCGCTGCCTTAATATCATGAATTGAGCAAGGGCCAATCACCACTAATAAGCGCGGGTCATCCGCATGCAACATCGTATGAATTGCCTGTCGTGTTGTTGCCACCTTCTCGGAAGCTTCCTCACTAACAGGAAAACGTTCCAATAGGGCAATCGGAGGCAACAGTTCATCAATACGGGCTATCCTCAAATCATCGGTTTGGTACATATCTCTTATTCCGTCCATTTTATATCGTAAAAAAGGGGAGCAAGATAACGCAAAAAAAAGGCTAACGGTAGAGGCGAACGCATTATATTCGCCACAGCATTGCAACCATCGCGCCAGAACGTCATACTTCTCCCTTTTTATCACACATCAAGGAACGCCATGAGCGACATTCGTACCAATCCACTTTATCACCCAGCCGCCATTCCAGACTTTGCCGCCATCACACCGGAACATGCGAGCGCTATTCCCCAAATTATTAGCGAAAATCGTACTGAAATAGAAAACTTACTGGCGCATGGCGACTATAGTTGGGACGGACTCATCATGCCGCTGGAACGCATGGAAAACCGCTTAGCAAAAGCCGTTTCTCCCATCAGCCATCTGCACGCAGTCATCAGCACGGACGAATGGCGCGCAGCTTATGAAGCGCTCTTACCGGAGCTTACCGCTTACTCCAGCGACCTAGGACAAAATCAAGCACTCTACCAAGCCATCAAAACCGTACGCGACAGCAACAGCTACACAACGCTTAGCCCAGCTCAACAAAAAACCATTAACGATGCATTAAAGAATTTCGAACGCAGTGGCGTCGCCCTGAACGAAGAAAATAAAGCCCGCTTTAAAGCCAATAATCTGCGCTTAGCCGAACTCAGCACCCAATACGCCAACCATGTATTAGATGCGACCAATGCGTGGTCCCTCAACTTATCAGACGATAGCCGCTTAAGTGGCGTACCGGAAAACATACGCGCCCTGCTCGCTAATCTCGCACAACAACACGGACAGGAAGGTTACCGACTCACCCTAGATGCGCCTGTAGTCACCCCGCTACTCACCTACGCTGATGACCGTGAACTACGTGCCACGCTCTACCGAGCCTACAGCATTCGTGCCAGTGAACTTGCCGACAATGGCCAATACGACAACAGCGCCATCATCAGCGAAATACTGGACTTACGTGACCAACAAGCAAAGCTATTAGGTTTTCCTGACTACGCAGCTTACTCTGTTGACAACAAAATGGCTCAAGACAGTAACATCGTCCTGAACTTCCTAGAAGACCTCGTTGCCAAAGGAAAAAGTGCTGGCGAAGCCGACATGCGCGCGCTACATGATTACGCCGCCCAAACCCTTGGACTCAACAACCTCGCCCCGTGGGACATCGCTTACGCCTCGGAAAAACTCAGACAAAGCCAATATGCCCTTTCTCAAGAAGACCTGCGTCCTTATTTCCCGCTCAGTAGCGTCCTACAAGGCATGTTCTCCATTTGCCAAGCATTATTCGGCGTAGATTTTCGCGAAAATCCCGCCTTACCCGTCTGGCACGCCGATGCTCGGGCTTACGACATGTTTGATGCCAATGGCAACCTGAGGGCACACTTCTATCTTGACCCCTATGCTCGTGCCAAAAAACGTGGCGGCGCATGGATGGACATCGCCGTCAGCCGCATGCGCGACGGCAATACACTCCAATTGCCGGTAGCTTATCTGGTCTGTAATTTCACTCCACCGGTTGACGAGACAGATGCCTGCCTCACGCACAAAGAAGTCACCACACTTTTCCACGAATTTGGTCATGGGCTGCATCACCTACTCACAACCATTGACGTATACTCCGTTTCTGGTCTCAACGGTGTTGAATGGGACGCGGTCGAACAACCCAGCCAATTTATGGAAAACTTCTGCTACGACTACGACTGCCTACAACGCATCACCCGACACAAAGATAGTGGCGAACCACTACCGACCGAACTTTACGAAAAACTCATTGCCGCCAAAAACTTCCAAAGTGCGATGTCGCTCCTACGACAAATGGAATTCTCTCTCTTTGATTTCCGCCTACATCGTGCAGAAAGTCGCGGAAAAAACGTTCTTGATGTTTACCATAGCGTCCGTGACCACGTTTCTGTCACCCCCGCCTACCCTGACAGCCGCTTCCCGATGCAATTCAGTCACATCTTCGCTGGTGGCTATGCGGCTGGCTATTACAGTTACAAATGGGCCGAAGTCCTCTCTGCCGACAACTTCTCTGCATTTGAAGAAGAAGGCGTTCTAAATCCGGCGACAGGCGCACGTTTTCGTGATGAAATTCTCGCTGTGGGCGCCAGTCGCCCGAGCATGGACAGCTTCATTGCTTTCCGTGGCCGCAAACCAGACGTTAGCGCCCTACTCCGTCATAGCGGTATTCAAGCCTAGACTACCGACCTAAAAAAAAGCGCTTCCCTGTTGAATAGGAAAGCGCTTTTTCCTTTAACGCATATAGCCACTATCCTTACAACAACGACAAATCGGCAATCTGCTCGAATCCCTGCTGCAATACAGTTAATAACGCCAAGCGGTTCTGTTGTAATGCCGCATCCTCGCTCATCACCATAACATCCGTAAAAAACTGATCCAACGGTTCCGCCAACGTCCCTAACATATCAAGTGCATGACGATAATCCCCTGCTTGTACAGCTTGCTGTAATGCAGGTTGTAAACGCTGCCAACTTTGCCATAACACCTGCTCTGCATTTTCTTGTAGCAGCGCATCTTGCACTGCCTCTTGCCGCTCACCATTCTTTTTCAGAATATTACGAATCCGTTTAGCGCTGGCCAGCAAACTACCAGCGGCCGCACTAGTTGCAAAAGCATCCAACGCACGAATACGCCGATCAATATCCACCAAATCATCGCTATTAAGCGCTTGCACTGACTGGACGCTTTCGCTACGAATACCTTGTTCGCGATAATAACTATCCAACCGCTCCAATACATAAGCGCGCACTTCGGCAACGCTTTCTGCGGCCTGTAAAGTAGCATCAAAAGTCGCTGCGCTACGCGCAATCCACTCGCCAAGCGACAATGTTAGCTGTTTTTCAATGATTAAACGAATGAGACCGATCGCCATCCGACGCAACGCATATGGATCTTTGCTACCAGTCGGTTTGGCGCCAATGGCAAAGCCGCCGACAAGCGTATCGAGTTTTTCTGCTAACGCGAGCGCACTGCCTGTTGCCGTCTGCGGCAGCTCACCGCCCGCACCTCGCGGAAAATATTGCTCTTCCAGAGCAGTGGCAATTTCCGCATGCAAACCTTCTTTCTGCGCATAATATTTCCCCATCACGCCTTGCAGCTCTGGAAACTCCATCACCATCTCGCTCAACAGGTCGCTTTTACTTAACTCCGCCGCTTGCGCAGCATATGCTGTATCTGCACCGCACAAAGGCGCAAGCGCTTGCGCCAATATTGACACGCGGCGCGTCTTACTCGCTACTGAACCTAGCTTTTCTTGATAAACGACTTGTTCAAGACGCGGCAGATAATCAGCAAGATGATGTTTTAAATCTTGTTGCCAGAAAAATTCGGCATCAGCAAAGCGGGGACGAATCACCTTTTCATTGCCCTTGCGCACGACATCCACATCTTGCGATTCCAGATTGGCAATGGCGATGAAGTGCGGCAGGATTTTGCCGTTGCTATCGACAACAGCAAAAGTTTTCTGATTATCCTGCATGGTGGTAATAAGCACTTCCTGCGGCACATCGAGAAAACGCGCTTCAAAACCTCCAGTAATTGCCACTGGCCATTCAGTCAAACTTGCCACTTCGGATAATAATGCGGGCGGCATCACGGCTTTTCCCCCAAGCGCGGCTGCTTGCTTTTCAACTTGCGATTGAATATTTGCCATGCGAAGCGCATGCCTGGCTATCACATAAGCGGCGTGTAAATCCGCCTCATAGCTGCTCGCACTGTGAATAACCACCGGTTCAGGATGATGCACCCGATGTCCTAGGCTTTCACGACCAGCAACCACTCCGAAATATTCCAGAGGCAAAATACGCTCATCCGCCAAGACCACCAACATCAAAACAGGACGAACAAAACTTTGCTCATAATCGCCCCAGCGCATACGTTTGGCGATTGGAAGATTGTCACAGACGTATTGAAACAACTCTGGTAACAACGCTTCAAGCTGCTTTCCGGGTTGTTCGCCGTAATACATCAACCATTGCCCTTTAGGCGTATCTTCTATCGTCAACGCATCAACATTTACGCCACAGGAAGCCGCAAAGCCTAACGCGGCCTTTGTCCAATTACCGCTGCCATCTTTTGCAGCAGCAAACGCCGGACCTTTGCGCTCAATACGCTGATCGGGTTGTTGCGTGGCAAGCCCTTGGATACGCCAAGCAAGACGACGTGGCGTCGCAAAGTGTTCAATTTCACGATATGTCAGTGCCGCTTCACCTAATGCCTTTTCCCATAAATCTCGACCCGCCTCAGCAAGCGTGGTTACAGCTTTCGTTGGTAATTCTTCCAAACCCATTTCAATCAGTAATGTCGTAGTAGTACTCATACGCTTGCTCCCTGAGACTGAAAAAGCGGAAAACCTAAGGCTTCACGGCTGTGGTAATAAGCGGCAGCCGCTGCTTTCGATAAAGCACGCACACGCAAAATATAGCGTTGCCGTTCGGTCACAGAAATGGCACGACGAGCATCCAACAGATTAAACGTATGCGAAGCCTTTAGCGCCTGTTCATAAGCAGGTAACGCTAATCCCGCTTCAGCCAGTTGCAACGCCATTTTTTCTGCGCTGGAAAATTGCGCAAAGAGGCTATCCACATCAGCATACTCAAAATTATAAGCAGACTGCTCGCGCTCATTTTGCTGATACACGTCGCCATAGCGGATGATGCCTTGTGGCGTCGTCGTCCATACCAAATCATAGACACTATCCACATCCTGCAAATACATCGCGATACGTTCCAGACCATAAGTCAGCTCACCCATGACTGGTTTACATTCCAAACCGCCAGCCTGTTGGAAATACGTAAACTGCGAGATTTCCATGCCATTAACCCAAACTTCCCAGCCGAGTCCCCAAGCACCAAGAGTCGGCGATTCCCAGTTATCTTCAACAAAACGCATATCGTGCACCGCCGGATCAATCCCGATAGCTCGCATTGATTCCAAATATAAATCTTGAAAACGGGGCGGCGATGGCTTCATAACTACCTGAAACTGATAATAACGTTGCAACCGGTTTGGGTTCTCGCCATAACGCCCGTCTGTAGGACGACGTGACGGCTGCACATACGCGGCATTCCATGGTTCAGGACCTATGGCGCGCAGAAATGTAGCCGTGTGGAACGTACCTGCCCCCACTTCCATGTCATAAGGTTGCAGCACGACACAGCCTTGCGCCGCCCAAAAGCGTTGTAGCGTAAAAATCATATCCTGAAAATTCAGTACATCAGCCATCGCGGTATTCCGATAAGGTAAAAAAGAACGGCTATTGTATAGCAAGCACCTGTAACGGGCGATACCGCTATGCGCTTTCTTGCGTTCAAACACAAACTCAGGGCACGTCGCTACACCCTAAAGAAAGCAGATCTATAACTGCGATTTCACAAACCTAAGACAACAAACGTACACAAACGTTCAGACAACAAGAACGAAGACAACCTATCACTTTATTTATTTTTATCATGATGAATTGCAAAGCATTGCGTGCTTTATATAGCGATAAATATCTAGATCACAAATATTTTAATCATTCTGAATGATAAAAACTTATAGGAATACATTCAATCTATACCATAAATAGAACGTATAAGATTCGGATAATTGATGCCACTTTTTAATCAATAAATTAGAAAATTGATGGTATAGAAAAAAACTAATACCTTCTATATTTTTATAAAAAGCGTATTTCATAAAGACTATAAATCGTTTATAAATTAACTTAGCAACATTTTTTAGCATCAACTTATCATAAAAAAATCACAAATAACCTCAAAATATCATTTGTCAACCTTTCAGATTTCTCAATTTATTATATATAAATTAATACGTTAAATAACATTAAAACAAATTTAATTATAGTGCCGACCTTCCCAATGACATTCGCAACCACTATGTCATCACCCTTTGTAAGGCTATATATTTTTATATTATAAGCTTATTGCCATTGCCTATATTTATCTGTAAATTTCGGAGGTACTCATTTAACGACATGCGTTGTAATGGGTATTGATATAAAACCATAGGAGATAGCATGAAACAGGTTGTGGCATTAATTAAACCTTTCAAGCTGGACGATGTGCGTGAAGCACTAATTGCATCCGATATTAAAGGGATGACAGTGAGTGAGGTGAAAGGGTTTGGGAGACAAAAAGGGCATACAGAAGTCTATCGTGGCGCTGAATATACCGTAGATTTTCTCCCAAAAATCAAGATAGAAATCGTGTTGAATGATGACCAAGTTGAGCAGGTCGTCGAACGTATCGTTCAAGCAGCACAGACAGGTAAAGTAGGCGATGGCAAAGTGTTTGTTTTACCTGTAGAAGAAGTCATACGCATCCGCACTGGCGAAACAGGCCAGGCAGCAGTTTAATCTACCTAAGGAGCTCATATGAAAAGAATAATCTTGTTGGCGGGTGCGCTACCGCTAGCGGCTATGGCCGAAACCACGGAAGAATCCGGATGGTGGCAACCTTTTTCTGCCATCAGTAGCGGCGACACTGCTTGGGTGATGACATCCGCAATTCTGGTACTCTTCATGACCATTCCCGGGCTAGCATTATTTTATGGCGGCATGATTCGCAAAAAGAACGTGTTAAGCACAATGATGCATAGTTTTTCCATTGCGGCCTTGGTCAGTATCTTGTGGATGGTCATTGGTTACTCATTAGCCTTTACTAAAGGTAACTCCTTTATCGGCGGTTTAGATCGCTTGTTTTTAAACGGGGTTAGTCTCGATCTCACTAAAGAGATGGTGACCGTTGCACCTAATGCGTCTAGTGTTCCTGAAACCGTGTTTGTCTTCTTTCAAATGACATTTGCCATTATTTCTACGGCGATTATCTCCGGTGCATTTGCCGAACGGATGAAATATTCCGCCATGATGCTATTTTCCGGTCTATGGGTGTTATTAGTCTATGTTCCGGTTTGCCATTGGGTATGGGGCGGTGGCTTCATGGGCGATGGTGGCGTATTGGATTATGCTGGCGGTACTGTTGTGCATATTAATGCTGGGGTTGCCGGTTTAGTGGCAGCGATTGTCATCGGGAAACGTACTGGTTACGGCAAAGAAGCCATGCCGCCGCACAATATGGCGTTGACATTAACCGGCGCAGCCATGCTATGGGTCGGATGGTTCGGCTTCAACGCGGGTTCCGCTGTTGCCGCTAATGCCTCTGCCGGCATGGCCATGCTCGTTACGCAGATTTCTGCAGCAGCTGGCGCGCTAATCTGGTTATTATGCGAAAAAATCGCTGGACATCGCCCCTCTGCTTTAGGTCTCGCTTCTGGTGCAGTGGCTGGATTGGTTGGCATCACACCAGCAGCGGGGTTCGTTGACCCGCAAGGCGCACTCATCATTGGAATACTCACTGCTTTTGGTGCCTACTTTGCCTCAGTCGTTATGAAGCATAAACTGGGCTACGATGACACTCTGGATGCTTTCGGCATTCATGGCTTCGGTGGCATTATCGGCGCTGTGCTCACGGGCGTGCTCTTTAATAATCAGATTTTTGGTGGTTCGTCCACGGTTAGCGAACAAGTCTTGATTCAATTGAAAGACGTTGCCATTTCCGCCGTGTATAGCGCGATTGTCACACTGATCATTATCAAAATTGTGGCAGTTCTCTGTGGCGGCCTGCGGGTTGCGACAGACTCCGAGCGCGAAGGTCTGGACATCAATATCCACGGCGAACGCGTAGAATAAATTAACTCTTTAAACGTCTAAAAGCCTTCCTATCTAGCTTAGAGGGAAGGCTTTTTATTATCTGGTTAACACTGTACTTACAAGCAATCAACAGAAATAGATTGAGACCTTTGTAAAAGTCCCCAAACCGATTACATTACCCCGACATCCACAACTCAAACAACATCCCTCATGAGCAGCTTCTTCCAGCAAACCGCACAAGCCATGATCAACCGCCATATCGACCGATTTCCACTGCTCAAAATCAATCACATCATCGACTGGCAACCCATCCTCTTGCACCTGCACC
>JAUMZX010000024.1:4609-16839 GCA_030527905.1 Cardiobacteriaceae bacterium | reverse complement strand
CAACCCTTTTCAAACAGGATAAAGGAACACGCGCTATGAAGTGGCTTCTCACCCCGTTTTTTCTCATTTTCTCAGTTGCTTTTGCCGAAGCAGTAACGCCGACAGGTGAAGAATGGCATTGTCAGACGATTAGTTACCAGCAATATGGAAATAATTATCTGATTTTTATAGATAATACAAATTGGTTGCACAAAGAAGACGGCAGCTTGCATGGCGAAGGCAAGTTAGAAGTCCGTATTCAAAGCAAAGACAAGCCGACGGCCCATCTACACTTTATCTATGCTTCCGACGGAAATTGGCGTCTTGCTTCAGATCGCTTATTGATAGAAACCATCAAACCCCGTTTAACCATCTCAGACAAAACCGCGCCAGAATTACGTTTGGCTGCAAGCAACATTGCCCGTGATGTGAATAGTAAGCCGGAGCAGAGCGTTGCTTCCAACATCCTCTTTATGAACGAGCACCAGCTTATTCTGGAAGACCGCGAAAGCCACGATTTTACCCGCTGCAGCCGTTAATGATATCTACGTATGGATAAACCGCTGCACATCGCGCTACTTGCCGGAGAAACCTCCGGCGATTTATTGGGCGCTCCACTCATACAGGCATTGCAGGCGCAATGGTCGCAAGTGCGTTTTTCTGGCGTAGGTGGGGCAGCAATGCAAGCAGTCGGTTTTTCTTCTCTGATTGAGATGCAGCGCCTTTCCGTTATGGGGCTGGTGGAAGTCGTGCGACATCTTCCTGATATTCTGTCTGCACAGAAGGAGCTATTGGCATACTGGGCACAAGACCCGCCTGATATCTTCATTGGTATTGATGCTCCCGATTTTAATTTACGCATTGCCGCCGCTTTACATGCGCGCGGTGTACATACTGTGCATTACGTTAGTCCGTCCCTATGGGCATGGAAAGAAAAGCGCATTGAAAAAATCAAACGAGCGGTGGATTTGGTGCTATGTCTTTTTCCCTTTGAAACCGGTGTATATGACAAACACGGCGTGCCTGCTGTTTGTGTCGGCCATCCGTTGCGGGATCGTCTCCAACCACAACCACTTGCCGCCGCGCGACAAACATTGCAGCTACCGCTAGATGAACCCGTAGTTGGATTGTTTCCAGGCTCACGACGTGGAGAAATCAAACGATTGCTGCCGGATTTCCTCCATACCTACCAGCAGCTGAAAATAGAATATCCTCACTTGCATGCCATACTTTCGCTACGCCACCCGCCTGATACAAGTAGCGCGGCATTACTGGCGCAGTTGCCTGATATCCATCGTCCTACCGCAGATAGTGCGACCTTGATGGCAGCCTGCAACGTTTTATTATTAGCCAGCGGAACCATTACGCTAGAGGCGACCTTATTAATGCGCCCTATGGTGGTTGCCTATCGGGTTAATCCACTAACGGCTGTAATTGCGCGTCGTCTCTTAAAAATAGACCGCTATTCACTGCCGAATCTGCTGGACACGCGAGATCTTGTACCTGAATGCATACAAGAAGACTGTACGCCCGCTTTACTTGCTGGCCAGGTGTCCCATCTCTTACAGGAACCTTCAGCCTGCCAAGCGCAATGCGAAGGATTTGCTCGCATCGTCGCGCGCTTACCGCATGACGTCTCAGCGCATGCCGCAGCCGCTATCAAAACACGTTTTACGTTATGAAGCTGATTGCCGGCGTTGATGAAGCAGGACGAGGAGCGCTGGTTGGCAATGTTGTTGGCGTCTGCACCTTTCAAACGCAATGTGAAGTAGTATTTGCTCGCATCGTCGCACGTTTGCCGCATGACGTCTCAGCGCATGCCGCAGCTGCTATCAAAACACGTTTTGCATTATGAACTTGATTGCCGGCGTTGATGAAGCGGGACGAGGAGCGCTAGTTGGCAATGTTGTTACTGCCGCGGTCATCTTGCCGGAACACTACCAACTTCCCGGCTTAACCGACAGTAAAAAATTGAGTGCTCGCCAGCGCGATAAACTCTTTGTCGCCATTGCCGAGCAGGCAATAGCATGGAGCGTAGCTGCAGCCAGTCCGGCGGAAATTGATGCGCTGAATATTCATTATGCGACCTTACTTGCCATGCAGCGTGCCGTCCAGTCTTTGAATATCACGCCGACAGAAGTGCTGATAGATGGAAAATTTACGCCTGCATTAGCCGTGCCAAGCCGTGCCATTATTGGCGGGGATGCTAGTGAAGCCTGCATTGCAGCCGCTTCCATCATGGCAAAAGTAACGCGTGATCAGCAAATGATAGAACTGGATAAGTGCTATCCCGTTTATGGTTTCGCCACTCACAAAGGTTATGGTACTAAAACGCATCTTGCCGCTTTAGCGCAATGGGGCGCAATAGCGGAGCACCGTCGTAGTTTTGCGCCAGTAAAAGCCGCACCTGTCCCATAATTAAAATTTGGGCGCTTTCTTAAGCTAGCGCTGAATATGGCGAATTAAAGTTAAAGATACATAGAATAATGGAATGGGTAGGTCTATCTACTGGTGAGTAGCATTTTCCATCCAGTAAATAGAACCCACTCGATAAAATCCTACTATCGCGCTTTATTATGAATATGAGAATAGTAGATATTTGAAAATGCCCATTCATAATTCAAACAGCGCCATATTCTTTCGTCTTACCCAAACTTTTATGGTGGCCGAGTTTGAGGTTACCTTGACGATTAGCGATATGGTTCTTACATATTCTTGATAGAGTGGCAGCAGGCTTTTGCTGCGAGTAAAGCTTGAATGCCATGCTGATGTTGTCGATGTAAAAAATATCTTCAACCTTTATTGATGGCTATTGTAGGTTTTTCAAGACAATAGACCGAGATATAACGACTTTACCCACAGATGATGAAATAGATGCTTTGCGCTTTTGCCAATAACCGCTTTATCACGCACAGAATAGAAAAGAATTTATTCATTTCCTGCGGCTAGCAAACCATTATTCGAAAGAATCTTGTATCGCCAACTCTCATCATCCTTTCCTGACCTTTATCAAGGCGGTTTTTCAAATTGTTTGTGACAATAACTGCGTTACTGCATTAGCAGTAATTAGATTATCTTGGAGGCAAGCAACATGAAAGATTATAAGAAACTCTGGATGCTTCTCGGCGTGATTCTGATCGGCGCGTTTATCGTGCTCGGTTATTTTGGACGCGAAGTATATAAAGGAAGACCACCGCTGCATGAAAATATGAAATTCATCAGTGCGAATGGCGATGTGATTTATAGCTATGACGATATCATGGCCGGTCAATCAGCATGGCAATCCATTGGCGGTATGTCTGTGGGTACGGTTTGGGGGCATGGCGCATATCAGGCACCAGATTGGACGGCGGACTGGATTCACCGCGAAGTGAGCGATTGGCTGGATCAACAAGCACAACGTGAGTTTGCTAAACCTTATAAGGAACTCTCAGAGCGTGAGCAAGCAACGCTGCATTTCGACTCACAACAGGCTTTCCGTAAAAATACATACAATGCGGAAACAGGGACTGTTGTTTTATCAGATGACCGCATCCGTTCTATTCAGGCAACGGCCGCTTATTACGACAAATTATTTGGCGATGATCCAGCATTTCATAAGCTGCGTGAAAGCTATGCTATGAAAGAAAATACGCTGCCTGATGCCGATAAACGCGCAAAACTGAATGCGTTCTTTTTCTGGTCTGCATGGGCGGCTAGCACGAATCGCCCGGGAATGGACGTAACTTATACCAACAACTGGCCGCATGAACCTTTAATTGGGAATCAACCAACTGCGGAAAATGTTATCTGGTCGATTGCCTCGGTAGTGACGTTGATTTTCGGTATCGGTATGGTTATCTGGATTTGGGCGTTTTGCGTACATCATGAGCATGAAGAAATCGTGGTACCTGCGCGCGATCCATTAACGCTGATTCAGCTTACCCCGTCGCAAAAAGCATTGGGTAAATATCTGTTTATCGTTGCCGCGCTATTTGTTGTACAAGTCTTTCTTGGTGCTTTTACAGCGCATTACACGGTGGAAGGGCAGAATTTCTACGGCATTCCTGTCGCCGATTGGTTTCCTTATAGTCTGACGCGGACATGGCACATTCAAGCTGCTATTTTCTGGATTGCAACGGGCTTTTTGGCTGCGGGACTTTTCCTTGTTCCTATCATCAACGGTGGACATGATCCCAAATTCCAGAAATTGGGCGTAGATGTCTTATTCTGGGCGCTCATCGTTGTTGTGGCAGGTTCTTTCTTAGGTCAGTTCGTCGCTTTAAAAGGTTGGATGAACGCCAAACTTAATTTCTGGATGGGGCATCAGGGATATGAATTTGTTGAGATAGGACGCCTATGGCAAATAGCACTGTTCATCGGTTTAGTCTTCTGGCTATTCTTGATGCTACGCGGTATCTGGGCTGCATTACGCCGTCCTGGTGATAAAAGTCTGCTCATTCTCTTTACTATATCTGCCGCGGCTATCGGTATTTTCTATGCACCGGCGCTGTTTTATGGCGAACATACGCATATTTCTATCATGGAATATTGGCGTTGGTGGGTGGTGCATCTATGGGTAGAAGGTTTCTTTGAAGTTTTTGCGACAACTGCTGTCGGCTTCATTTTCTACAATCTGGGGATGGTGAGCAAACGAGCAGCAACCACGGCATCGTTGCTGGCTGCGATGTTATTCCTCATCGGCGGTATTCCCGGTACTTTTCACCATATCTATTTTGCTGGGACCACCACACCAATTATGGCGATTGGTGCCATGTTCTCTGCGCTTGAAGTCGTGCCATTGGTTCTCCTCGGCTACGAAGCGTTCGAGAACTGGACGATTCAGCACAAATCCGAGTGGATGAAACCGATGCGTTGGCCACTGACCTTCTTTATCGCCGTTTCTTTCTGGAATATGTTAGGTGCAGGCGTTTTCGGCTTCCTCATCAATCCGCCTATTTCGCTTTATTACCTGCAAGGTCTGAACACCACGCCGAATCATGGGCATGCGGCGCTATTCGGCGTTTATGGTTTCCTATCTATTGGTTTTACCTTGATGGTACTGCGCTATATTCGTCCTAGTGCACCCATGAATACCAAATTGATGTCCGTGGCTTTCTTTGCAATGAATGCTGGTTTGGCGCTTATGCTCTTCACCAGCCTCTTGCCTATCGGTTTTATTCAGGCTCATGCCTCTATTACGGAAGGGCTATGGTGGGCGCGTAGTGCAGAATTTTCTGAGCAAACCCCGATTATTCATACCTTACGCTGGTTCCGTACAGTAGGGGATGTAGTCTTTATGGTTGGTGCGCTCAGCTTTGCTGCCCAAATTATTAAAGGGTTACTGCATCGTGAAGTGGGAGGCAATGCTCCTACTACTGATAATCGCGAGACTATCGCGCAACAAAAATGAGAAACCAGCGCCAGACAGAATGCGGTTTGTGTGTCATAACCTGATACAAAATATCGCTTCTGTTGCTTTAAAACCGTATAAATAACGCCGGCATTTCTGTCGGCGTTATTCTGTATGGAGGGAAAGCTGCTGCTACGTCATCGCTCCGTATCTTTCAAATAAGCGTTTCGGGTATATGCCGAATCTGCGTTTATTTGATGGGCTAGGGCAGGGCAGCGTAAAAGGTATATCCGCGTTTTTAAGTTCTGTTGCTGTATGGATGTCATCAATATGCTTTCGTTTGTTGGGCAACGCGAATGTTGCGAGAAAAAACGGAAACCCGCGCGACAACATATCCATAAATTTTACAGTGCGTTCAAATAGCGTTTATTTTCCCGTTGTTTGCACACTCGCGCCGATACTGCCGTAAACTTCTGTTGTGCCACTGCTGTTGCCACTAATACCAATTGTGCTTTTCCCGTGTTTATCATGCATAGATGATGGCGAGGTGGACGATGTCGCACTACAAGCGCCGAGAAGCAGCAGACAGGTTGTCATAATCCATATGGTTTTCATAAGGTGCCTATTTTGTTAAAGGTTAAACGTCATAGGTAGTAGAAGCTGTATCGCCACCTTTACCCGTCCAGTTTGTATGGAAGTATTTTCCACGCGGCTGATCTGTTCGTTCATAAGTGTGTGCGCCGAAGTAGTCGCGTTGTGCTTGCAGCAGATTCGCAGGCAAGCGCGCACTGGTGTAACCGTCTAGGAAGGTGAGGGCAGATGCCATACAAGGCATAGGTAGGCCAATTTCAATAGATTTGGCAACAACCTTACGCCAGTCGGCAAGGCAGTTCTGCAGAATGTTACGGAAATAAGGTGCTGTTCCTAGGAAGATAAGATCAGGATCATTGGCATAGGCATCGCGGATATCGCCAAGGAAACGGCTACGAATGATGCAACCTTCACGCCAAAGTAGCGCGGTTCCGCCGTAGTTGATATTCCAGCCGTTTTGTTCAGAGGCTTCGCGAATAAGCATAAAGCCTTGAGCATAAGAAATGATTTTTGAGGCTAATAATGCTTTACGCAGTGCTTCAATCCAATCCTCATGTGCACCGCTGATAGTCGTTATTTGCTTATCAAAGAGTTGCGCCACTTTTTGTCGTTGTTCTTTGACAGCAGAAAGGCAGCGCGTGAAGACCGCTTCGGTAATCAAGGTGAGCGGGATGCCTAGCTCCAACGCGTTGATGCCAGTCCATTTTCCCGTGCCTTTTTGTCCCGCAGTATCCAAGATTTTTTCAACCAAAGGCGCGCCGTCGCTATCGTGGTAACCCAGAATATCAGTTGTGATGTCAATCAGGTAGCTATCCAATTCCGTCTGTTTCCATGCGTTAAAACCAGATTGCATGGCGTCGTAATCCATGCCTAAGCCATCTTTCATAAATTGGTAGGCTTCGCAGATAAGCTGCATATCGCCATATTCGATGCCGTTATGCACCATTTTAACGAAATGCCCCGCACCATCTTGACCAACCCAGTCGCAACAAGGTTCGCCATCGCTGGTTTTAGCAGCAATCGCTTGTAAAATGGGTTTGACATAAGGCCAAGCTTCTTCGTTACCGCCCGGCATAATTGAAGGTCCATGCCGTGCGCCTTCTTCTCCACCGGAAACGCCCGTGCCAATGTAGCGAATACCTTTTTCCCGCAGTGCGACGGTACGGCGGTTGGTATCAGGATAGTTGGAGTTACCGCCATCAATGATGATATCTCCCGTTTCAAGATAAGGAAGCAGTTGTTCTATGAATTGGTCGACAACCGCACCGGCACGTACCATCAGCATGATGCGACGTGGTTTTTCCAGTTTGTCGGCAAGTTCTTGCAGGCTATGCGCGCCGATGATGTTAGTGCCTTTTGCCGCGCCTTGCAGGAATTCATCCACTTTGCTGGTGGTACGGTTATAGGCTACGACTTTGAGACCGTGATCATTCATGTTGAGGATGAGGTTCTGTCCCATCACGGCGAGGCCAATAACGCCGATATCGCCTTTTGCTGACATATTTTTCTCCTGTTTAAGTTTTTTAAAGGGTGAATGTTTTGCTGATTCGTGAGCTATATATGCTGCTACTTGTATGACGACGATAAAGCTTGGTAAAGGATTTTCCCTTATGTTTGCTCGACACTAAAACGGTTATTTTTAAAGCATTTACCGTTTGCGTGTGTTTCAAGGAAATATTCATTTTGTTTTTTGCTCATCGCCGTAAGGATAGACGCATAGATATTTCTGTTTAGAGGTGTACTACTACGATGTTGTCAGTAATGCAGCCGCTTCACTATCCAAATACCATTCTGTTGTGCCATTTTTCGCACGAATGCGTGCTGCGGGATAAGGCAAAGTATCTGCAACAGTAGTCTGAATATCGCGCAAGATTGCGGCTTTGCCGGCACCAGTAACCAAATAGGTAAGGCGTTTGCCGCGTTCCAGCAATGGTGCACTGAGAGAAATACGCGTTTGCCCGTTATCAGGATGGTGCGCGATGACGGTGAGCGCGTCAGCATGATAATCCGTGTGCTGCGGAAAGAGTGAAGCCGTATGACCATCCGTACCAATGCCGAGAATAATCCAGTCAAACGCATGGTTTTGAATATGTTTTTGTATTTCTGTGGCATAGCGTTTTTGTTCGTTTTGAGCGTCTGCTTCGCCGTGTATGCGGTGGATATTGCTTGCTGGAATGTTGATGTGCTCAAACAATAGGCGTTGTGCTTCGCCATAATTGCTGTCTTGATGTTCGGGTGCGACACAACGTTCATCTCCCCACCAGAAATGTAGATGTTGCCATTGAATGCGTTCGCGCCATGCTGACGTTGCCAGCGTTTGAAAGAGTTGTTTGGGTGTGTTGCCACCAGAAAGTGCGATATGTACGGTCTCACCCTTGACACTGTAGTCATAAAATTCACGGGCAAGCTGTTCTATGAGTGCTCTACTATCAGGATAAATATGAGTTTGCATGTGTTATCGCTCTTAGTTCTTATTGGGTTGACGCCAAACGCGACCACTGCGCGCAATCATTTTGTCTGCTTCGGTCGGCCCCCAGCTGCCGGGTTCGTAACTATATACCTGTCCTCGGTTCGCTTTGTAATCCAAGATAGGTTGAACAAATTTCCAGCAAGCATGTACTGCATCAGTACGCGCGAACAGGGTTGCATCGCCTTTCATTGCGTCTAATAGTAAACGCTCGTAAGCGGTGAGGACGTTGTTGGCCGCAAGGTCTGCGTAGCGGAAATCCATGGTAACTTCTTTTGCATCAAATCCCGCACCGGGCTTTTTGAGACCAAAGCGCATCGAAATGCCTTCATCCGGTTGGATACGGATGATAAGTTTATTTTCAGGCGCATGTTTATTGAATACGGGGTGCGGTGTGGTTTTAAAATGAATCACCACTTCAGTAACGCGCATTGGTAGATATTTGCCCGTACGAATATAAAATGGCACGCCGCTCCAACGCCAATTATCTATTTGAAGTCCTAGCGCCATGTAAGTTTCTGTTAGAGAGTCAGGATCAACGCCTTTTTCTTCCAGATAGGAAGGGACGTCTTTGCCGTTAATTTTGCCTTCGCTGTATTGCGCTAGGACGAGATGGGTTTTTAAGTGTTCCGCATCAAGCGGGTGTAGGCAGTACAAGACTTTCGCCACTTCATCCCGCATGGAATCAGCATCTATCAAAGCTGGCGGTTCCATCGCCACCATAGCGAGAATTTGTAAGAGATGGTTTTGGAACATATCACGAACCGCGCCAGAACCATCGTAGTAACCGCCACGATCTTCCACTCCGATAGTTTCTGCGGCCGTAATTTCAACGTAGTCAATGTAGTTGCGGTTCCAGAGTGGTTCAAACAAACCGTTAGAAAAACGCAATACCAAGAGATTTTGTACGGTTTCTTTGCCCAGATAGTGATCAATACGGTATATCTGATGTTCAAGAAAATACTGATGAATGGTTACGTCAAGGTCTTTCGCGGATTGCACGTCGTAACCGAAAGGTTTTTCCACAATGAGTCGTTTCCAGCCATCATATTCTTCTGTATTCAATCCGTATTCGGCAAGACAGGCGGGGATAACATCGTATAAGCTAGGCGGTGTAGAAAGGTAATAGAGCGTATTACCTTTCGTATCATATTCAGCGTGTAAGTTTTCCAATCGAGGCAGCAGTTTGATGTAATCTTCGCTATCGGATGTGTTGAGCTGCTGGTAATACAAGTGCGTACAGAAATCATCCAATACCTTACCACTCGCACCTTCTTTTTCTATGAGATTAAGCCGCATGTTATTACGGAAAGACTCATCATCCAGCTCGGTACGGCTCACACCCAGAACAGAAAACTTTTCGGGTAGCTGATTGTTTTTATACAAATGATACAAGGCGGGGATTAATTTACGGCGGGTAAGATCGCCAGAGGCGCCGAAGATGACGATGCAGTTATTTTCTGGTTTCATACGCGCTCCTGAAAAATGTTAAGTCTGGCAATATATCTGCTTTGCTTAGCACTTTCAATAATAGGCTGTGTTTACCAAATGATAACTTCGGATATAAAAAAACCGGCACAAGGCCGGCTTTTATCAGCATTTTTCTTAAGGTTCGACCGTAATCTCCTCACCTTCTTCTGCTTTTTTAATGACGTCATTTTTCGCTAAAAACTCGGAAAATTGTTGGTAACGATTATTATTAGATGCACCAGGCCGTAAAGCAAGGCGCGGTAAAGTATCTTTGAAGGCAAGATGATTAATTTCATCATTGAGCTCTTTCTTATAAGAGGAGAAGCTTTGCCACGCCTCTTCCGGATGATTAATCATAAATAGAGTAGCTTGCTCTAAAGCCTGATTAAAACGACGGAAGCGCGGGTCATGCGCTTTGTCTTTTTGAGCAATGATGATCATTTCATCGTAAGCAGGAACCCCATGCTCTTCAGGGAAAAATGCCATACCAGGATGACCCGCTAAATCCATTTCATGAAGTTCAAAATTACGATAACCGCCGATGACGGCATCAACCTGTTTACTCATCAAGGATGGACTAATAGACCAATTGACGTTAACAGTTTCTACCTCTTCTGGTTTGAGCCCGCCTTCTGCTAATAAAGTATGCAAGAGTGTATCTTCAAAACCCGCAACGCTATAGCCAATTTTCTTGCCTTTCAAATCTGCAATCGTCTTAATACCGCTGTCTTTTAACACCATTAAAGTATTAAGCGGTGTAGCAATCATGGTGGATACGCGTACGACGGGCAATCCTTCATCACGATATTGATGCAGTTGTGGCTGATACGCCATACTCAGATCCGCTTTGCCAGCCGCGACCAACTTTGCACCCGTCGCTGCATCAGTGGGTTCGGATAACTCGACTTCTAACCCTTGAGCCGCAAAAAAACCTTTCTGCTGTGCAATGATGATTTGACTATGTACGGGATTCACAAACCAGTCCAACACCAAACTGATTTTATCAGCCGCATATGCGGCTAAGCTGCTATTGAGTAGTAAGAGCGCGATGAAGAGTTTTTTCATGATAATTCCTAAGTTAAGAACGAACAACATTATCACAAAAATATTCTATATAAAAAATATGAACCCATTTATAACAGCGTCGTAGGAGTTGTAAAAGTAATGATAAAACAAAACGCTAAACAAGAAACTATTGGCAATATCGCGCTAAAAAACATCACTTCTTTTGAAAATACATGATGTTTCTTACACATTTTATTTGAGTTTCGTGTGTTTTTTCGATGAATTGCTTCTACTTTAATCTTGTGGGATGCGGTCAATATTACGCAAGCTATCGCACGTAAGAAGAATAGATATCTATTGTGTTCATATCGGATAAAAGCTTCAGGTCTAAGCCCTATTATCAGTGGCGCATTCATACACTACTCAATGTTGGTTCGCTATTGAAGGCTGCCACAAAAAAGAGGCTGAATTCAGCTTTACCCAAACTTTGGATTAAAGCGATAATATAAGCGACCTTCCAATTTTTTATAGATATGCGTCTCTATACCGCTTTATTCGCACCACTAAAAGATTTCCTCAGTTACCGTGATCGGCCTCAATTATTCGCCTTATTGATTTATCAGGGCATAACAACAACAGGTTTTACCTTGCTTATTCCGTTGGTGCCCGTGCATTTTGTGTCAGATGTTGGTATGTCAGCCGCCATCGTTGGTATTGCACTTGCTCTACGTCAAATTAGCCAACAAGGATTAACTTTTATTGGAGGCATGCTCTCCGATCGATATGGCTTAAAGCCTGTATTGTGTACGGGGCTGATTATTCGTGCGATAGGCTTTTTTATATTAGGTTTTGCTAGCAGTATGCCGGTGTTTTTTCTTGCGCTACTCCTGACCGGACTAGGTGGTGCGCTATTTGATGCGCCTTTTCAGGCAGCAACAGTAGCCATGACCCAACCAGAGGAGCGCCGCCAATTTTATCTCCTGACCAATTACGTCAGCGGGATTGCCGCAGCATTGGGACCTTTACTAGCTATCATTTTGTTATTGATTGGTTTTAATACCGTAGGCATCACTGCGGGACTCTGCTTTCTGACAAATGTTTTTGTGGCATGGCGTTATTTTCCCAAAACTCATGCGATTAAGCAGGAGGCGGACGATACACCGAAAATGCGTCATTTACTAAAGGATTTTATTTACTTGCGTTTTGTCGCCATCATGTGTGGTTATTGGTTTATTGTTATACAAATCAATATCAGTTTTCCCTTGCTCTCGGAAGCGCTCACCGGCAGCAAAGCCAGTGTCAGTTTGTTCTATACACTCTCTGCGGTGCTCACGCTGATTTTGCAATATTTTTTCGTTCGCTGGTTACAACGCTATTTTTCCAGTC
>JAUMZX010000024.1:0-4599 GCA_030527905.1 Cardiobacteriaceae bacterium | reverse complement strand
GGGTACATTCACCATGACGTGTGGTACTTTTCTGGTTGGTACCTCTGTCAATTTTGCCGTTTTCCTCATCTGGGTTGCTTGCTACACCTTTGGTTATCTCGTTAGTCGTCCGATGATTGATATTTTGGTTGCCCATCTGGCGCATCCGAAAGCGCTGGGTTTATATGTTGGCGTCGGCAGCATCAGTTTGGGATTTGGAGGCGGATTAGGTAACTTTCTCGGTGGTTGGTTGTACGACCTCGGTAAGTCTCTAGATATGCCATTATTACCTTGGAGTGTTTTTGCTGTGATCGGGGTGCTGACAACATGGCAGCTTGCGCGTTATTTCCGCCGTTATCCGCATGCCATCACATCCTGACGCACTTGAAAGATGCTTATTTCAAATATGTTTTGACCAACACACTAGGGTTTTAGCTAACCCTTCGCAAAAAAACGCTTACATCAAGAGCAGTAACACCTGCTTATATCTCGTGAAATAGCACCTTCAAGAGTGGTTCAAAGTGAGAAGGGCAATAAAGTACTTGATAGTCCTTTTCCTGAAGCAAAATCAGCAACAATTTCACCCATCGCTGGTGCGAACTTAAAACCATGACCACTGAAACCACTGAGTAGCAATAAGCGTTCATCTTCAGGAAGTAAGCTGATAATAAAATCTTCATCAGCGGTGCTGTCGTAGCTACAAACTTTACCGGCGCGTAGCGCACCAACTTGCGGTAGAAATTGCTTTAGAAAAGCATCCGTATCTTGTTGATCTCTCACATAATGCCCATAGGCAAAACGTTCCGTTGCATCACGCATGGCCTCTCCACCATCATGGCGGCCTACTTTTAAACCTTCGCCATTATCAGGAAAACCGTAATATATTCCCGCGTCACTTACCACGGTGAAACCTGGAAAGCCCTGACGTTCCTGATAAAGTGTGGGCGCAGCATACCAAGCAAAGGTTTTGCGCAGTGCTGTGTAGGGGAGGGCGATATTTAAGCCTGCTATATGTTGCGCCCAAGTTCCAGCACTGATGACAACGCGGCGTGCACGGAAATGGGAATCAGCACAATGAATAACAATATCTTTATCTTCTTGCGTAATTTGCTTTACAGGCTGGTTAAACAACGTATCAACCGCACCGCATGCGCGTAAAAATAACGCGATACATCGTTCCGAATGTAGATAACCAGCCTCAGGCTCAAATAAGCCAGCATCATTTTCGCGCAGAGAAAATCCAGGCCAACGTTTCTGTATTGCGGTGCTATCGATCCATTCATAAGGTAAGCCATAAATATCTGCCATGTTGCGCTTACTATGAAGCGTAACATGATCGTGCGGCGCAATATTGATAACACCACAACGATTAAGCAAATGAACATCATGCTTTTCTTCCAAATATGCCCAAAGATACGCCGCGCGATTCAGTAATTGCTGATAAGCATCGTTGTGATAAATATAACGGAAAAGACGGGAGGCACCATGATGTGATCCTTCTTCATGAGGCGGCGTATGCGCATCAATCAGCAAGACATCCAATCCCTTCTGTTGACAGAAATAAGCGCCTGCCGCGCCCATTGTGCCGGCACCAACAATCGCTACATCATAGGTTTTCATCATAAATTCTCTCATTCATCATTCAATATAGTAAAACGCCGCAGCACGCTCTAACGTATCAGAGCGCTTATTGCTGCTATTATTTTATGATGCGTCATTTGATAATACAGCCTTCTAAATATGAGTGTGCAGACAAATCCAGATTTTTTTCGTTACAGAAATAGTCAAAATCATTCTAGTGAAGCGGAAGATAGAGATATTGACCAGAATAAAGTGAGCATCATCTAGTGATATAAAGCTGATAGAGCATTTTTATAGAGAGTTATTGCTATTTGCAGCAGCTACCCCGCCTAATAATAAGCCGCTCCGTTTCTATAAGATTCTTACTCCTATTTTTTAAACGTAATGGAATTCTTTTCAAACAACTAGTGCGTAAGATTTAGATTAATATTGAGACTTCCATATACAGGAATTAAACATATTTATTACAATATGGATTTAGAAGATATAATTTAATGAATAAATTGAAAATATTTCAACCATGTTTTTGGTGGATTCTTTTTAATTTAAGTCTTTTTTCTTATTATTTTATTAAAAATTGAACAAAGAAGATAGGTATTAAAATGACTGTTGTAATTCCGTAATGCCAAGCTAAATTTACTTTCTTATTTATATTTCATTGACTATAACCACGTATTTCCCCAAGATAATTACATTCTATATTTCATGATTCTGCTTAAAAAAGACCCGCTAAAAAGCGGGTCTTTGCTGAGCGATTAGCTATTAAGCATGGAAAGTAAATTTACCATCGTCATATCCAATATGCACAGTGCTACCCGGAATAAAGTCACCAGCCAGAATACGCTGGGCTAGTGGGTTTTCCAAGTAGGTTTGGATCGCACGTTTTAGTGGACGTGCCCCAAAGATAGGATCGTAACCGACTTCTACTAACTGCGTTAAGGCTTGTGAGCTGACATCCAACTTGAGATCGCGTTCAGCTAAGCGTTTTTCCAAACGTTTGAGTTGGATTTTAGCGATGCCTTCCATATGTTCTTTACCTAAACTATGGAACACAACCGTCTCATCAATACGGTTGATAAATTCGGGGCGGAAATGTGCCGCAACTACTTCCATTACGGCTGTTTTCATCGCTTCGTAATTGTTGTAATCCATTTCCTGAATAAGTTGTGAACCAAGGTTAGAGGTCATGATGATAACGGTGTTGCGGAAATCGACTGTACGACCTTGTCCGTCGGTGAGACGCCCATCATCTAATACTTGTAACAGGATATTGAAAACGTCCGCATGCGCTTTTTCGATTTCGTCGAAGAGAACCACGGAATAGGGGCGACGCCGCACGGCTTCGGTAAGGTAACCACCTTGGTCATAACCAACATATCCGGGAGGTGCACCAATTAAGCGGGCTACGCTATGTTTTTCCATAAATTCGCTCATGTCGATGCGCACCATGGCATCATCGCTATCAAAGAGAAATTGCGCAAGCGCTCGACACAGTTCCGTTTTACCAACACCAGTAGGGCCTAAAAATAGGAATGAACCAATCGGACGATTCGGATCAGATAGCCCCGCACGATTCCGGCGAATAGCATTAGCAACCGCTTCAACTGCCGTTTGTTGACCAACGACACGCGCGTTTAGTACGTGCTCCAATGCCAACAGTTTTTCTTTTTCGCTTTCCAGCATTTTAGCCACGGGGATGCCAGTCCAACGAGATACTATCTGTGCAATTTCTTCTTCAGTGACTTCACTACGCACTAATTGATTTCCAGGAGCACGTTCGGCATTCTCACTGTTAATTAATTGTTTTTCTAAGGCAGGAATTTTCCCATACTGAATTTCGCTCATCGTGGCATAGTCGCCACGACGTTTAGCAGCATCCAGTTCAACACGCAGCCGATCAATTTCTTCTTTAATGCCGGCACTACCCTGGATAGTCGCTTTTTCTGCTTGCCAAACTTCTTCTAGATCCGCATATTCTTTTTCCAGCTTGTTGATCTCATCTTCAAGGTCTGAGAGGCGTTTTTTTGAAGCATCATCGTGTTCTTTTTCCAACGCTAACCGCTCCATTTTGAGCTGAATCAGGCGGCGATCAATACGATCCATACTTTCTGGTTTACTATCAAGCTCCATACGGATTTGGGCAGCTGCTTCGTCAATAAGATCAATGGCCTTGTCAGGCAGCTGGCGATTAGTAATGTAGCGATGCGAAAGAACTGCCGCAGCAACTAGTGCGGGGTCAGTAATATCAATACCATGGTGTACTTCGTAGCGCTCTTGTAAGCCGCGTAAGATAGCAATGGTGTCTTCAACGCTAGGCTCATCAACCAATACTTTTTGGAAACGACGTTCCAACGCCGCATCTTTTTCCATGTATTGCCGATATTCGTCCAAGGTGGTTGCGCCAATACAATGTAATTCACCGCGTGCCAATGCGGGTTTCAGCATATTGCCAGCATCCATGGAACCTTCTGTTTTCCCCGCACCAACCATCGTATGAATTTCATCAATAAAGAGGATGATCTGTCCATTGGACTTTTCAATATCAGTAAGTACGGCTTTCAAGCGTTCTTCAAAGTCGCCACGATATTTCGTTCCCGCCATTAATGCTGCCAAATCTAATGACAACAAGCGTTTGCCTTTCAGACTTTCTGGAACCTCGCCATTGACAATTCGTTGTGCCAAACCTTCAACAATAGCCGTTTTCCCCACTCCCGGTTCACCAATCAGCACAGGATTATTCTTATTACGGCGTTGCAAAATCTGCATAGCGCGGCGAATTTCTTCATCGCGACCAATAACGGGATCAATTTTCCCTTGCTCAGCGCGCGCGGTTACATCAATAGTGTATTTTTTCAGCGCCTCGCGTTTATCCTCAGCGCCTTCATCAGTAACCGGTTCTCCACCCCGGATATTATCAATCACTTGTTTCAGTTTTGCTTTTTGAATACCTGCTGTTTTTAGTGCTTTACCTAATGCACCTTCATCTTCGCAAGCAGCAAGTAGAAACAGCTCTGAGGAGATAAATTTATCGCCATTCTG
>JAUMZX010000023.1 GCA_030527905.1 Cardiobacteriaceae bacterium | reverse complement strand
AGTTGTGGATGTCGGGGTAATGTAAGCGGTTTGGGGTCCTTTTGCAAAGGTCTCAATACGCATACCACTTTCCAGATTCAAATGAGCAGGGAGCTGTTCCTCAAACTTTATCTGTTCTGGCGTTTTTCCTGCAATATCAGGGATAACAATGGCTGGGAAATACGGGACAGGCGGAGTCATATCTGTATCTTCTATTGCGTCATGCTGTAAGGCATCGTTCGTTATCTCTGGCTTTTCTATTGAAATCTCTTGAGACCCAGCACGCTTTTCCGTAGGAGTTGCCACATCTGTCGACAATTTGCTGTCTGTCTTTACAGGCGTCGATAATGGTGCCTGCGGTAACGCTTCCATAGCTTTATCTGATTCTTCTGCCGCTTTCTCTTGCGCTGTTGCCACGTGTATCACTGCGAACAACAATAAGCTGTAAGAATTAATCGCGTTGTTTACACTTTTCCTTTTTGCATGGATGCCCAATTTTGGACATTTTTAGCTATTGTCAAGAATGCCAAAGGCACGACAAAGTCGCATGGTTCTTGATGGTAGCTAAAAATTCCTAAAAAATCATTTATGCAAAAAATAAAAGCAAACAAATCTCAAAAATGTAAACAACGCTCCGATTTCCTACAAATAAGCTCACCATCGTTTTCTGCATAAAAAAGTCCTCTTACTCAATATGCGCAGAAGCGCTCTGCGAATTACCTGTTTCCAATATAAATAAGATACATACAGCAGCGCTAGCAGTAACGCCATTTTGCTACATGCTACTCTTCGCGCGCTTGCAGGTTGAAAACAACTGCCCCTTCCTGCCAGCACTTCGATGATTTGCTAGCAATAACCATCGTGCTTTTCCTACTAAGCAGACTCATCACTCAGCTGCTTTTCTCTTCCAACAAAAAAGCAGACAACAAATTGCTTAAACACCAGCAACGCATTTACCTCAAACATCGTTTGGTACTTAATCTCTACAGCGTTTAACCGTCTCTGATTGTATCAATCACCTACGCTACTCTGAGCAAAGAAGAAACATGATTGCCGGTATTAACTCCCCTGCAATCACATCAACCAACCGATAAAAACACGAGTGAATACAATACTGTCTATGCTATAAACGCATAAAATACACTTAACGCCGATAATTCGGTGGCTCTTTCGTGATCGTAACATCGTGTACATGCGATTCCTGCATACCCGCACTACTAATACGAACAAAGCGCGGTTTAGTACGCATCTCAGCAAGATCACGACAGCCTGTATAACCCATACTGGAACGCAATCCTCCCATCAACTGCTCAATAACACCAGATAACGATCCTTTATACGGAACGCGACCTTCAATACCTTCTGGTACAAGTTTCTCTGCTTTTTGCCCACTTTGGAAATAGCGATCCGCAGACCCCGCACTCATAGCCCCTAATGATCCCATCCCACGATACGCCTTATAGGAACGACCTTGATACAGCTCTACCTCTCCCGGAGATTCTTCTGTTCCCGCAAGCAGACCGCCCACCATAACCGCATGCGCTCCTGCGGCAATCGCTTTAGCAATATCACCCGAATAACGCAAACCACCATCAGCGATAATACTGACATCTCGCCCTGCCAAAGCTTTAGCGGCATTGCTGACCGCCGAAATCTGCGGCACACCAACACCGGCCACAATACGGGTAGTACAGATAGAACCCGGACCAATACCAATCTTAACGACATCAGCGCCAGCATCTGCTAATGCAATGGCTGCTTCTGCCGTTGCAATGTTACCGCCTACAATCAGTAAATCAGGATGTGTTCGCCGCAATTCACGCACCCTATCGAGAACACCTTTAGAATGCCCATGCGCCGTATCAACCACAAGCAAATCAACGCCAGCCTTAGTTAACAATTCAATCCGTTCTTCGCAATCACCCCCCGGGCCAATTGCCGCCCCGACGCGCAAACTCTCATTAGCATCTTTACACGCCATAGGATAATCACGTGCACTACGTAAATCTTTTACCGTTACTAAACCCTTAAGCGCAAAATCATCATCAACCAGCAAAACCTTTTCAATGCGATGCTCATGTAATAAAGCTTTAATTTCTGCCGTAGAAGCACTTTCTTTGGCTGTCACAAGACGCTCTTGTGGCGTCATTACTTCGCGAATAGGCACCGCATCTTCTACATACCGCAAATCGCGGCGGGTTACGATGCCAACTAATCTGCCGTTTTCTAATACTGGTAAGCCGGAAAAACCATGTTCTTGCGTAATCTCCCGTACCTCACCTGCCGTAGTCTGTGGAGTAGTGGTTAAAGGATCACGAATAACGCCAGATTCAAAGCGTTTCACCTTACGAACTTCTGCAGCCTGCCTTTCAGGCGTCATGTTTTTATGAATAATTGAAATTCCTCCAAGCTGCGCCAAAGCAATAGCCAGTCGTGCTTCGGAAACCGTATCCATAGCCGCTGAAAAAAGGGGAATATTTAGCTTGATATTACGTGCAAGATTTACAGACAAATCGACATCGCGCGGTAAAACATCAGAAAAATCGGGAACAAGCAGAACGTCATCAAAAGTCAACGCTTCCTCAATAATACGCATAGTGCCTCCTGAAATAACAGTGGCGACGTATTCTAACAAAAGGTACCGGCTTATTTGAAAAAAATAGCACCGCCTACAAGGGCGGACTTATTGTTTATATAAAATGTAAGAATTAATCGCGTTGTTTACACTTTTCCTTTTTGCATGGATGCCTATTTTAGCTATTTTCAAGAATACCGAAGGTACGACAAAGTCGCACGATACTTGATGATATAAAAATTCTTAAAAAATCATTTTTGCAAAAAATAAAAGTAATCAAATCTGAAAAATGTAAACAACAATCCAATTCTTAACACATTTTCTATACATAAACAGTAAAGTGCTAACGTCATCTACAAATAGTTTAAAAAGCCCCCTATAGAAATTTGTTTGTCCGTTTTAGACCAGCGCTGTTCTCTTAATTATGGAATTTAACTCCCTGTAAAAGCCTCTCATTAATAAAAGTATATACTAAAGCGTTAACGCATTGACTGTAATCCCTTTAGGAGACGCTATGGATTGTAACTCTGAGATATCTTTTGAGGAAGCATTAATATATATCTGTGCATTACTTTTCCCCTCGTAATCACGCAATGCACGCTTTAAAGTAGCCACATTAATTGCCTCACTAGCGCCACTAATACCGATACTGACATTTTCTACAGGCAACATTTTTAAAATATTTTCTACAGAATTACTGCGTGTTACCCCTGAACTAATCATGCCAACGGCCATAGCATCAGAAAGCATATTTGGACTGGCGGGCACAGTCGCAATAAATACTTTCTGCTTATCCGGCGCCAATTGCATGACTTTCCCTGCAACAAGATTAAAATCCTCCGAAATATTACTCGCACAAGCAGCCAGCAATAAAAAAGAAAACATAAGCGCGATTTTCTGAAACATGAAAATTCCTTATCTATCTACCTGACATCAAAATAATATACTCAATTTGCGTCGTCTATCCTAGCGACCATTTATCATAAAGATATATTTAAACGCTTCTCAATAGTACGAAAAATACCCACAATACATAACGTGATACATAGATAAATAACCGCTGCAGTCAGAAACGGAACAAACGGCTCGTAATACCGGGTATAAAGATTGTTGGCTACACCCGTAATATCTAATAAAGTCGCTGTACTAGCAATCGCCGAACCATGCAACATAAAAATAATTTCGTTACCATAAGAAGGTAACGCTCGCCGTAATGCTCCAGGAAAAATAATACGACGACGAATTTGACCACGCGTCATCCCCATTGCTTTACCTGCGTCAATCTCCCCGTGAGGCGTCGTTTCAATTGCACCACGCACGATTTCTAGAGTATATGCAGCAGTATTCAGAATGAAGGCCAATAATACCCATGGCCATGCCTGTCGCATCAAGGGCCAAAGAATAAAATCACGAACGCCTGGCACCCTACCAATAACTAGCCCTATTCCATAGTAAAAAGCATAAAGCTGCACCAACATGGGTGTTCCACGAAAAATATAGCTGTAAATCATTACAGGCAGTTTCCATATAACAGAACAACGTGAAGCAAGCAAAACACCGCAAGGGATAGCGATACACAAGCCAATTAACAGCGATAACCCAACCAACCAAAAGGTTTGCCATATACCACTTAGCCACATTGGCAAATTATCGCTAATGATTTGTGTCCAATAAATTGAATTTGCCATGACTACCTCTGTGCATTAAAACCGGCAGAATAACGACGTCGTAACCACCAAAGAATTATGATAGATATCGTCGTCAGTGCCAAAAAGAAAGCAGCCATAGCGCCATAAAACCAAAAACCTGCAAATATATCTTTCTTTTGAGCCGTTCGTGCACCGGCGCTAGCTAAGCGCACAATATCTTGCAGACCAATAATAGAGACAAGCGCCGTATTTTTCATCAAGACCAACCAATTATTTCCTAGCGAAGGGAGCGCATAACGCAACATTTGTGGCCAAGAAATACGCCAGAAAATGGTACGTGACGAAAATCCATAAGCACGAGCTGCCTCAATCTGTCCTTTCGGAATAGCAAGAAAACCACCACGAAAAGATTCCGCCATATAAGCGCCCATGACAAAACCAATAATCACGATCCCTGTTACGAGAGGATCCATATCAATGTGTTGCCAATGGAAAGTTTCGACCAAAAGATTCAGTAAATATTGACCACCATAGAAAGCTAGAAAAAGTTGTATTAAATCAGGAATACCTCGTCCAACAGAAGTATAAATTAATGCGGGGAAACGTAGCCATGGATTCTTGGACATTTTGCAAAGGCAAGCAACAAGCCCAAATCCAAGCGCCACCAATAAACCAAAAAAGGAAAGTTCAAGGGAGACTATCGCTCCCTTGAGTAGAATTTCCCGGTATTCCAACAGGGCAGAGAAACCGGTCATCAGTTATTTCGCCATGCCGCCAGAAATATCGTACTTAAAGTATTTATCATTTACTTTCTTGTACTCACCATTTTCCAAAATAGCTTTCAATGCCGCATTAAAATCTTCACGTAATTGGTTATCTTCTTTGCGCACTCCAATAGCAATGCCTTCGCCAAAATACTGCTTATCATTCACTTCCGGACCGACTGCTTCAAATGCTTTACCTTCATCACGTTGCAGAAAACCATCTTCCAAAACAATCTTATCAGCAAAGAGCAAATCAACGCGTCCAGCAACTGCATCTAGATTGGCTTCTTCTTGCGAGGTGTAGCGTTGAATATTCGCTTCTGGAAATTTCGCTGTCGCATAATTATCAAATACTGAGGCACGCAACACCCCAAGAACCTTACCTTTTATACCTTCAGAAGTTGGTTCTACCTTACTTCCCTTGGGGCGAACAAAAATGCCAGGATTCGCATAATAAGGATTCGTAAAAGAAACGCTCTGCTCTCGTTCTTCCGTTGCATTCATTGATGCCAAAATAACATCAATTTTATTCGTTTTAAGTGCTGGAATCAGACCTTCCCAATCTATTTGCTCAAACTTACATTCACGCTTCATTTGTGCGCATAAGGCATAACCAATATCAATATCAAAACCAACCAATTTTCCACTACTATCGGTTTCTGAAAAAGGTGGATAAGTACCATCTGTTGCCAAACGAAGAACATCACCTGCAGCAAAAGTGGATACAGAAAAAGCCGACATCAATGCCATAACCAGGATTTTTTTCATAAATATGCCTCTGGGGTTACCCTTTCAAACTATTGGATAAAAATTGACGAACCCGCTCAGAATCGCTGTGAAAAAACAACTTTTCTGGTCGCCCTTCTTCTTCAATCTGCCCTTGGTGCAAAAACATTACATGACTAGATACTTCACGAGCAAAACCCATTTCGTGAGTTACCACTATCATGGTTCGCCCTTCGGCTGCTAGATCCTGCATCAAGCGCAGTACATCGCCGACCAATTCGGGGTCAAGCGCTGAAGTTGGTTCATCGAACAACAAGGCATCGGGTTCCATCGCCAATGCACGAGCAATCGCCACGCGTTGTTGTTGCCCACCGGACAATTGATTTGGGTAATAATCACGACGTTCAAATAAACCCACTTTATGAAGTAGCGCTTCTGCACGCTCAATTGCCTTTTGTTTAGGAATCTGTAAAACGTGAACGGGGGCTTCAATAAGATTTTGCAGTACCGTCTTATGTTGCCATAAATTAAAATTCTGAAAAACCATTGATAATTTCGAACGGACTCGCTGAATTTGACGCAAACTTCCCGCTTCGCGCCCATTTTTCTTTTCTTTAATCTGTACAACTTCGCCGGCAACATGTACTTCACCACGATCAGGCATTTCTAGAAAATTAAGGCACCGAAGAAAAGTACTTTTCCCTGAACCGGAAGAACCTAATATAGAAACCACATCGCCTTTATGCGCAGTAAGAGAAATTCCTTTCAGCACTTCAACATCACCGAAAGATTTATGGATATCAACCGCCTGAAGGGCTGGAACTGCGCTCATCTTATCCCCTAAAGAAAAAAGATATTTTAATTTAACATCATCCTTTCGCCTTGTCTATATATCAAAACGAACAATATCTTGACCTAGAGAATAACGAAAAAATAGATTTATTCTCCAGAATAAATGATAAACCTCATCAAGCAATCGAATTATTAAATAGACTCTTTTATAAAACTAAATTAATTGATATTAACCCAAAATACTGGGATTAGCCCATGTTTAGATAACTCAAAAACAGTAAATTGAACATATCATTATGAATAAAAAGAAAAATAAGCCTTATCGTTCCATACTATCTAAATACATTAATAACTCAAATACTTATCTACCTAAATAAAATCATCTAACTACAAAATAGGCTCTAAAGTTAGGCTTCTTGGAACACAAGATCAAAAGAGTACAACATCAAAGAACACCTCATGTAACAGATTTCAAATGTAATAAACTTCAGCCTTTACAACACAAAACAGACTATTTGATACGAGAATATCTGTATAAAAACATATGCCGTTCAATAATTTTCTTATAACAACTTGACATTATTTATTAAGCCGCTATTATTACCCACTCTTGTAAGCCCGGATGGCGAAACTGGTAGACGCAAGGGACTTAAAATCCCTCGGTAGTGATACTGTGCCGGTTCGACCCCGGCTCCGGGCACCAAGGCCACAACTAAAAGCTTGTAAAACGTTAAAAACCGCCTTTTAGGCGGTTTTTATTTTTTAACATCAATGTTCCAATTCCTTATTTTCCACTAATTCATTTCTCTTTTTTTATTTCTAAACAAAATAAAGATTAATTTTTTAACGCACCTTTAACTTTAATTTCTTCTTATTCTATACATCTAATATTCAGTTAATAAATATTAAAGATAGCATCTATAACGCTATAGATAAAAACAAATCATTCAATTTCTAGGATTCTAAAGAGTCCAATTCTGTTATAAATTCGATTAGCTACAACAATAAGCGTAAATAGACATGCACCACAATGTAATAATCAATAGTAAACAGGTGTATTGAGCAGCAGAAGCTGTATCTTTAGCTCGCTTAGCTAAGGGATGAATTTCTAATGAAGTGTGGTCAACCGCAGCTTCCAAAGCCGTATTAAGCAATTCGACAATTAACGACATGCCCGAAGCAAACACTAACAACATTTTGTGTATTAGAGGAAAAGGAATAAATATTATTAAAAGAAACAATATTCCATGTATAACCAACAGTTCACGAAATCCAGCCTCTTCCACAGCTGCTTTAATCCCGTCAAAGGAATACCTCAATGCATTTATGATACGAGAAACCCCGCTTTTTCGCCCTTTTAATGAATCTGATGGCGATATATTTTCTTTCCGCATTATTTTTCCCTCCCATAAAATAAAAAAACCCGCTACATAAGCGGGTTTTAACGTATATGAATACGAACTTAGGCAACTGCCTTAATTTTAGCGCTCAAACGACTTTTAAGTCTAGCTGCTTTGTTCTTGTGTATTAGTCCTTTACGAGCTGCACGGTCCAACGCCGACGACGCTTTAGTGTAAACGACTTGTAAAGTACTTTTATCGCCACTTTCTAAAGTACGTAGTACTTTTTTTACAGCGGTACGCATGGCAGAGCGCTGACTGGCATTACGTGCACGGGCTTTTTCCGCCTGTTTGACACGTTTTTTTGCTTGAGCTGTATTAGCCAAAATAAATCTCCCGAAATGGAATAGGTTAAAAAATTAAAGCGTGAATAATGCCGGATTTCCTCGTGGTTGTCAATAATTTTCATAAGCTTATCTATGTATTCCTGCGATTGGTTGTAATCGTGCCATCTTACTTTCATAATGCACTCTATCGCTAAATATCAAGGTGTTATTTATGTCGTCGCAACAGGCTTTTCTCGCAGCACAAAAGGTGATTCCTGGAGGAGTAAATTCCCCTGTAAGGGCATTTCGTAGCGTCGGCGGCATACCTCGCTTTATTGCTCGTGCAGAAGGCCCCTTTTTATTTGATGTAGATGGACACCGTTATATTGATTATGTTTGTTCATTCGGCCCTGCCATTATTGGTCACGCTCACCCTGAAGTTGTAAACACAGTACAAAAAACTGTTGCTGACGGGCTAAGCTTTGGAGCGCCTTCTGAAGCAGAAACATTATTAGCCGAAACGATTGTTCGCCGTGTCCCTAACATAGATATGGTTCGTATGTGCAATTCTGGTACAGAAGCTACCATGAGCGCCATTCGTTTAGCTCGAGCTTTTACTGGTCGTAATGACTTTCTCAAATTTGCGGGCTGTTATCACGGACACAGTGATGGTTTATTAGTAGCTGCTGGTTCTGGAGGTCTGACCTTCGGTATACCAGATTCTTCGGGTGTTCCGGCAGCTTATGCGCAACATACACTGACCGCTCCTTACAATGACGTCCCTGCTCTAGAAGCGGCTTTTGCTGATTATGGCAATCGGCTAGCCGCTGTAATTATTGAGCCCGTTGCCGGCAATATGAGTTGTATTCCCCCTGACCCTATTTTCTTACAAACTCTACGTCAATTATGCGATAAATACGGCACTATACTTATTTTTGATGAGGTTATGACAGGTTTTCGGGTTTCTCGTGGAGGCGCGCAAGAACTCTACGGCATTAACGCTGACTTAATAACATTAGGGAAAATTATAGGTGGTGGGATGCCCGTTGGTGCATTTGGTGGTAAACGAGAAATTATGGAACAACTCGCACCACTCGGTTCAGTTTACCAAGCCGGAACCCTATCAGGAAATCCTGTATCTATGGCAGCAGGATTAGCAAGTTTACATCTTACTGATGATGCCCTCTTTTATCAGAAGTTGAATGAGAGCACAGATATGCTTGCACGAGGTTTGCGCGAATGTGCCCATAAGCATGGCATTCCTCTAATCGTCAACCATGTGTGTGGAATGCTCGGCATTTTCTTTAGTAATGAATCGAGTATTAGTAACCTAGATGCCGTAAAACGTTGCGATACAAAACGTTTCGCGCATTTCTTCCATGCTATGCTAGATGAGGGTGTTTATCTCGCACCTTCAGCATTTGAGGCTATTTTCATCGGCAGTCAACATACTGAAGCCATTTTGCAAGATACTTTACTTGCTGTAGATCGTGTTTTTGCCAAAATGTAAAAGGAAAAATGATGGATATCGGAAATATTCGTAAAGAATTTGACGCACACGCGCCATTAGAGCGAGAAGCACTACACGATGACCCTATCATTCAATTTGAACGATGGTTTAGTGAAGCACTAGCTTCGGGCATTGCCGAACCAAATGGTTTTGTATTAGCAACGGTTTCTGCCGATGGCCAGCCTTCCCAACGCGCGGTTCTTTTAAAATATTTTGATCACGATGGCTTTGTTTTTTATACCAACTATGACAGTCGGAAGGCAAAAGAAATCCAGAACAATCATCGAGTTTCAATGCTATTTCCTTGGTTTCCCTTACAAAGACAAATTAAAATTGAAGGTATTACAGAAAAAGTTTCGCGCGAACAAACCTTAAAATATTTCCTATCTCGCCCTAAGGACAGCCAAATTGGAGCATGGACATCAGCCCAAAGCCAAGTCATCAGCTCACGACAACTTCTGATGCAACAATGGGCTCGAATGAAAGCAAAATTTGCCGACGGAGAAGTACCATTACCGGATTTCTGGGGTGGGTATCGCATTCGTCCACAGGCTATAGAATTTTGGCAAGGTCAGCCTAGTCGTTTACATGATCGCTTTCTCTATCGCCGTCAGGCATCCAGTTGGACCATTGAGCGGCTTGCCCCATGAGCAGCATAGAAATAAGCAAGGAAGACCTACAACAACTTATTACTGGATATAGCGTAGAAATTACGCCTAAAGCCGCATTAAAAATTGCAAATTTCCGTGATTGGCTTGCGGAAGATACAGAAGTTTACGTTCCTAATTTAAAAAATAGCAAAATCAGCGATTGCGTTAATACTTGCGAACGTTTACAAAGTCAGGGCATGCAAGCGGTACCACACATCATAGTACGCAATTACAACAGTGAAAATGAATTGCGTCAAACCCTTGATGTTCTTGTTTCCTTTGGTATTCGACGTATCCTATTATTAGCAGGTGCCGCCTCTCAACCTAAGGGGCCCTATCACAGTGTAATGAGCCTGCTCAAGACAGGCCTTTTGCAAGATTATCCATTTAACCACATTGGATTTGCTGGTCATCCTGAAGGCACTAAAGATATTCCTAAAGTAGAACAAGAAGCTGCGGAAGCACAAAAACAAGGTTATGCCTTAACCTATCCCCACGACTATTATTTTGTCACGCAGTTCTGTTTTGAACTTCCGCCAATCGCTACTTGGTTAGCACATTTGCATGCTCGTCATATCACGCTTCCCGTTCATATCGGGATTCCTGGTGTTGCCAGCTTACAATCATTACTACGTCATGCCCAAGCGTGTGGCATCGGCTCTTCTATGAATTTTCTCTGGAAAAACAGTCGTAATATTGGCAAACTTATGAGCCTCAATACACCAGATGCCCTACTTTATAATCTTGCGGTTTATCGTAAAACGCATCCTCAAACTATACGCCAATTACATTTTTACCCGCTTGGTGGCTTTGAAACCACTATCAACTGGTTAAAAAGTATTGCTGACGGCCGTATCAACCTACAATCTAAAGGTTTTACTGTCCATGATTAGACCCTTCTCTTTCTTACTACTTATTATTTTACTCACCGCCTGTGGTACGCAAACGCCTTTTCTTAAAGAAGTCCCTGTTCTGGCTCCTGATGACAACGAGTTCTGGGTTTATTACTGTGATAAAGGCATAGAAATGCAGGTAGATTATGCCAACATGGGAGGCGAATATACTGCAACACTAAAACTCCCCGAAAGCAAACGAGTCTTAGAACGAGATCATGGCTTTGAATTTAGCGATGATGAATACCGTTGGCAAAGTGAAGATGGTCTCTTTTTCCGGCTCACTCGTGAGGAAAACGTTATCTACAACCAATGCAGTGCACGAAGAAAACTAGACAAAAATGCTGTCTATATCCGTTAAATACCTGTAGTGGGCATTACAGAAAAAGATGGCGCATCTTATTGCTTAAAAACACCATACCAAAATAAAGGTAAAATTTTGCTAGAATATATCGTGCATTTTGCCTAATTACACTATTGATTACACATGAGGAATCTATGGCTCGCGTTACCATTGAAGATTGTCTAAAAGAAGAAAACAACCGCTTCCGCCTTGTATTGGCTGCCTCAAAACGGGCACGCCAAATTATATCAGGACACCAACCCCTTGTTCCCTCTATGAATGATAAAACCACGGTTATTGCTTTACGTGAAATAGAAGAGAGCAAAACCACGATTGCTGGTTTATTGAACGATAAAAAGAGTGCCACTACATCCACCGTAGAAAGCTCAACAGAATAAACTAATGATGCCTCTGCCGCTTGCTTTGGAATATCAACCTTTTGCCATTTTTAGTGGGGCTGATATTCTGCAAGCGGCATACAATGAACTACATGAAGAACTCGAAAAATACCTAGAACCAAACGATATTGAAAAAGTCCTACGTTGCGCAATCTATGGAGCGGCTGCACACGAAGGACAAAAGCGACAATCAGGCGAACCTTATTTTATCCACCCCATCGCGGTATGCCGTATCCTCGCACGGCAACGTTTTGATTTACCCGTATTACAAGCAGGCTTACTGCACGACGTTTTAGAAGATACCGTCCTAAAAAAAACGGATATGGCGGCAGAATTTGGCGAAGAAGTCACACGTCTGGTTGATGGTGTCAGCAAACTAGATCGTTTAAAAAAAACGGCTCCCCAAGCAGCAGTTGCAGAAAGTTTCAAAAAAATGTTCCTCGCAACCGCAGATGACCCGCGTGTTCTCATTATCAAACTGGCTGACCGTTTGCATAATATGCAAACCTTAGGCGCATTACGTCGAGAAAAGCAACGACGTATTGCACGCGAAACGCTCGATATATACGCCTCAATTGCTGGCCGTCTTGGTTTATTTTACTTTCGTATCCAGCTAGAAGACCTTGCTTTTTCTTATCTGTACCCTTGGCGTCACGCTGTATTACGCAAACATTATTTAGAGCGCTTCTCACACAATGAAACCCTAGATCGGGTTCGTAACGCCTTACAACCTCGCTTACAAGAACTTGGCATCAAAGCCTCTATCAATAAGAGACAGCGTCATTTATGGGGCGTTTATCAACGGATGAAACGTAAACAGACTTTTGAAGAAGCCTGTCGTACCGTCCCTATCCGAATTATCACGGATAATGAAGATAAGTGTTACCGTATCTTAGGTTGCTTACATGCGCTCTACCGACCGATTCACGGCAAATTTGAAGACTACATTGCCGCACCTAAAAGCAATGGTTACCGTTCATTGCATACCAGCGTCCTTATGCCACGACAAAAAGTATTGAACGTACAAATTCGCACCAGAGACATGCATACGCTAGCTGAAGCTGGCATCATTTCTGTTTGGCATCAATATGCCAAACAGCGTGCGGTCCAAATCGGTGCGCAAAATATTGAAGCCGAAAAAACCATTCGGGGCTGGTTATCTCGCTTAACAGAAGTTCAAAGCATTACGGATGATCCTTTAGAATTTTATGATGCTATTAAGAAAGAACTGATCTCTGGTGGCATGCACGTTTACACCCCGGCGGGAGAAGTGGTAGATCTACCGCATAATGCCACTCCCGTGGATTTTGCCTACGCGATTCACACGGATATTGGCGATCACTGTATTGCGGCAAAAGTTAACAACCAGCCTTATCCGATATATAAAAAATTGGAGCTAGCACAAACGGTAGAAATCATCACCAGCCCCGAAGCACACCCACACGCGGGTTGGTTACAGTTTGTTGTCACGGCAAAAGCACGCGCCGGTATTAACCATTATCTTAACGAGATGGCGCGTAACGATGCCCAAACCCTAGGAAAGCGTTTGCTCAACAATGCTTTTTATCGACTAGGTCATAAGTTTGAAAACGTTAGCCAAACGCGTTGGCAACAATACTTGAACGCCCTTGGCATCAACGAAGAAACCCTATTAACAGAAATCGGGCATGGCCTGCGCCAAGCGGGTTTGATAGCCGCAGCGCTCCTTGAAGGTAAAAAGAAAATACCTCAAGAAGACGACAAAAGCCGTCTACTTGAAGTACACAGCGCCTTTGAAAGCGGTATCACCCTTGCGGAATGTTGTTATCCATTACCGCAAGAACCCATCATCGGGCAAATTGTCAAAGGTATGGGCATTTTTATTCATAGCCAAGATTGCCCTCTCAACAGTATGACGGGAAATAAGGAAGACTGGATACAGGCCACTTGGGCGAAAGAGCGTAAAGGACTCTTTCCCTGTTTACTGGAAATAGAAGCGCGCAATCGCCCGCGTCTCCTTGCCAATGTCTCTAGCATTATTGCTGACACGGAAGCCAATATTTCTGACTTTAACATGACCATGACGGCACATGATAATGACTTACGTACCTTAAAAGTCTGGATAGAAGTTCACAATCGCGAACATCTGGCGCAAATTATCCGGCGGTTGCGCTCGATAAATAACGTAATCCACATTCGCCGGATTGTTAGGAGTTAAAAATGACAAAACAAGTAATTCATACAGACAAGGCTCCAGCGGCTATCGGCCCTTACTCACAGGCTGTACGCACGGGAAATCTCGTTTTCTTTTCCGGACAAATCCCGCTCATTCCTGAAACCATGGAAATGGAACACGATTTCACCGCACAAGTTGAGCGTGTCTTTACCAACCTACAAGCCGTTTGTGAAGCCGCAGGTGGCAACTTCAGCAATATCGTTAAAATCAATATCTTCCTTATAGATATGAGTCGGTTCGCTGAAGTAAACGAAATCATGAAACGTTATTTTACCGCGCCATTCCCAGCCCGCGCTGCCATTGCCGTTCGCGAACTACCGCGTGAGGCACAAATTGAAATTGAAGCCGTGATGGCGCTGTAAGCTCTCGTGGATCTCGATCTCGCTCTGCCGACAGCGCTCGGCATTAGCGACAAAGCAAGTGAAAGCTTTGCGCGCGCAGGAATAAACACCCTGCGCGATTTACTTTTCCATCTTCCTCTACGTTACGAAGATCGCTCGCACATCACCCCTATTGCTGCCTTACGCGATGGAACTACCGTACAAATTCTGGGCGAAGTCATACATGCCGACGTTATCCAACGGCGAAAACGTATGCTCAGCATTACCTTACGCGACGATGCCGGCGATCTATGCAAACTGATTTACTTCAATTACTATCCAAGCCAACAAAAAACCTTCGCCCCCGGAAAACGAGGTATTTTTTACGGGAAAGCCGTCTGGAGTATGCAAGGCTACCAAATACATCATCCTGAAGTACGTTGGTTACAAGCAAATGAAACACCGCATCTCCCCTCACAACTATACGCCATCTACCCAACAGTCAAAGGGCTAAACCAAAACCGTTGGCAAATGCTCATCAAACAAGCGCTCCAACTCGTTCTTCCCGAACTCCCCAAAGAAGATCCACTCACGGTAGCGGGCTACTGTGCCCTTCCGCTCGCCTTACAAACCTTACACCAACCTGACGAACACACTGTAGCTGACACACTACTTGAACCGCAGCATCCGGCTCGCAGACGGCTTATCATCGAAGAACTCTGTGCCCACCAACTGACCATACAACATGCGCGTCAACGTTTGCGTCAACAAAGCGCTCTTGTTCTGCCCGCACAGCCAGCATTACTGACCACATTTACCAACACACTACCCTACACCCTAACGCCCGCACAACAGCGCGTTTGCGCAGAAATTGCAGCCGATCTGGCGCGCAATGTACCCATGATGCGCCTAGTACAAGGTGATGTTGGTTCAGGAAAAACCATTGTTGCATTAATGGCCTGTTTACAAGCCGTTGCGGCCGGCGCACAAGCCGTCTTCATGGTTCCAACCGAACTGCTGGCAGAACAACATGCCAACAACATCCGTCGCCTACTTCAAGACCTACCTATTAACATTGTCAGCCTCAGCAGCAAAATGGCGACCGCGGACAAACGAGCCTCGCTCCAAGCAATCGCGGATGGTAGTGCCAACATCATTGTGGGCACACATGCCGTATTCCAAGAACAAGTACAATACGCCCACCTTGCCCTAGTGGTTATCGACGAACAACATCGCTTCGGCGTACACCAACGTTTACAACTACAAGAAAAAACCGCTCCGGGTACTGCCGTACACCAATTGGTTCTGACGGCAACCCCTATTCCACGTACCCTAGCCATGAGCCTCTATGGAGAATTGGATCTCTCAGTCATTGATGCCCTACCCGCAGGACGGCAACCCATTCAAACCAGCGTTATTGCCAATGACAAACGGGATAGCGTCATCGCCCGCGTTGGTGCCATCTGCCGTGAAGGAAGACAAGCCTATTGGGTATGCCCCCTGATAGAAGAATCAGACACGCTCGAATGCGAAAATGCAGAAGCGACCGCAGCCCAACTACAACTACAACTTCCGGATATTCGCGTAGCGCTCCTCCACGGCAGAATGAATAGTGAACAGCGACAAAGCACCATGAATGCCTTTATAGCGGGAGAAGCCCAACTACTCGTCGCAACAACCGTCATAGAAGTCGGCGTAGATGTTGCCAACGCCTCCCTCATGATTATCGAGAACGCAGAACGTTTTGGGTTAGCACAACTCCATCAATTACGTGGTCGAGTTGGTCGTGGTAGCACACAATCCTACTGCCTACTCATGTATCAGGCGCCGCTAGGAGAAATTGCAAAACGTCGCTTACGCATCATGCGTGAAACCAATGACGGCTTTCGCATAGCCGAAAAAGACCTTGCCATCCGTGGCGCAGGCGAACTATTAGGCACCCGTCAAACGGGCGAAGCCTTATTCCGCATTGCAAAACTTCCCCGCGATACCGACTGGCTATACGAAACAGAAAAACTAACTCAAACCTTTCGTACACAAACACCCGATTTTTGTGACACCCTACTACAACGCTGGACATACCAGCGTGAATGCTATCTAAACGCCTAACACCAATCTATTAGCCTGCAGTAAATCATGCGCTATCTACATATTTTAGTAGAGAAACTCATCTAGTTATTTACAGATGTTTACGAGAATACTGTAATGCTGTAATGGACGCGCACAAGAAAACCCAGTTAATGCCATACAGATAAGAAATTTAACGCTTACACGCCATAGAACAAATGAGCGCCACAGATCTGACACAACGATCTGAGACCTGTGCAAAACCCTCCATCTCATCCACTCATTCATTTTTCAACACAAATGAACCTGTTTTCTGCTCATTTTCTTGCATCACCATCCCTGAAATACCCAATATCTGGGTGATTCCCCGCCTTTTAGACAGGAAAAGCCATCTCTATCCT